>CAYNGM010000066.1:0-9459 GCA_964396565.1 uncultured Anaerolineaceae bacterium
CCGTCGAAGTCGAGATCGGCGTAGATGGTCCGAAAGTCGCCCCGCGGCTCGTCGTCGTCCTCATCATCGTCATCGTCCTCGGCGTCCGCGAGATCCACCTCCAGGTCGGCCAGGAAGTTCTCGGACTCCTCGGTCGAGACGTTGACCGCGGCTGCAAGTCGATCGTCGCTGACGAAGATGAACCCGTGGTCACGCTCGAGCACGGTCGCGATAGCCTCGATGAGGGTATCGTGGGTGTAGGTGTCCTGGACGTCCCGCCGGATCCGTTGGACGAGGTCGAAGAACTCGTCAGGTTCCCATTCGGACTCGCTGACGACCAGCACGTCCGAGTAGACCTCGTCGTCGCCTTCATGCAGTTCATAGAAGAACACGGCGCCTGCCACCTCCGGTGCGGGTCGCGCAGTATAGCCCGGAGGGATGATGGGCCATCGTCCGATCGACGTCGTGCACGTCGGGTCAGCATCACGCGACATCGCACCTGACGATCAGCGCGGCTGGCGGCTCGGTGGCGGTGTGACCTATGCCGCACTGGCGACGGCGCGTCTCGGACTGACCACCGCGGCGATCGTCGGCGTGGACCATGACGCCGCGCTCGCACCCGAGCTTGACCTGCTGCGCGCTGCCGGTGTGGACCTGATGCTGGTGGACCTGGACGAGGGGCCCGTCTTTCACAACGTCGAGACGCCGACGGGCAGACGGCAGACCGCGGTCGCGGTCGGTGTGCCCATCGAGCCGTGTCCCGTGCCCGAATCCTGGCGCGACGCCAAGGTGTGGTCGTTCACCCCGGTGGCCGGAGAGATCGACGACGGGTGGGCGATCGTCGCGGGTGACGCGGCGCTGGTCGTGGTCGGGTGGCAGGGGATGCTGCGCCGCCTTGCCGCGGGGGCGCTCGTGGACCGCCTGCCACCTGCCGAGCGAGCCCTGCTGCGGCGGGCCGATCTGGTCGGATTGAGCTACCACGACGTGGACCCTGGAACGTCGTATGGGACGCTGCAGTCGCACCTGCGACCGAGTGCACGGTTGCTGGTGACCCACGGTCATCAGGGCGGGCTCCTCGTCGAACCAGTCTCGGCTGGCCCACCCCGCGCAGCTCGTTTCCTGCCCACACGAACAGATGGCGAGGTGGATGCGACCGGTGCCGGTGATACGTTCCTGGCCGCCCTTCTGACCGCCCTCGTGCGTCCATCAGCCATGGGCGCTCTGCGCCGCAGATCGGGCGCCCAGCTGCGTTTCGCGTCGGCTGCCGGTTCGCTCGCGGTCGAAGGCGTCGGGCTTGCCGGCGTTCCCGATCTCGCTGCTGTTCGCGCCCGCGCCGATCGCGAGCGCGCGCGTCGGCTGGTGATCCCCGTCGACGAGTGGCCCGCGACCGTTTCGGCAGCGCTCGCCTGACGTTCGGTGGCGCAGACGGGCGATCCGTCGGTGCAGTCCGGTCTCGATGGTCGGTTCGGGCAACCCGAGCCGGCGGCGTCGCTCGGCAAGCGCAAGAGCAGTGAGCGCGTCGGACAGGGCACCGGCTGGATCGCCGAGGCGATGCTCACGCAGCTTCGCCATCTCGATCCTGGCGAGCAGGGCGGCCCGGGTCCGACCGGCGGCCAGTCGCGACCAGGTCTCGAGCGACTCCTGCGCACGTCCAAGTCGGCGCAGCAGGCGTGCCTTGTCGCCGACCATCCTGTCCAGATCCCACGGCGACGAGAGATCCGCCCTGGTCGATCGGACGACCCGGTCTGTCGGCCGTGCCCAGGGCCGACCTCCGAAGTCGGGGATCGAGGTCGATGACCACCATTCACCAGGAGTCTCGCGGAAAGGTGCGCCGGCCCGTCCACCAGACAGGGGGTGTGCGCCATCGCGTGCCTCGTCGTGGGCGTTGAGAATGGCGTAATCCTCCCGTCCCACGGCTTCATCGAGACAAGCGAGCGCATCGTCTGGCCTGCCGGCACGCTGATAGGCCCGGGCGAGCCCGGCCAGATCACCGGCCGGTGCCGATCGCCGAGTATCGACCGTGGCATAGGACCGCTCCAGGAGGGCGATCAACCTGGCCATGGAGCGGACGTCCTCGTCGTTGTGCCTGATCACGGCCCGCAGAGGATGAGCCGGGCCGCCACGCAGGAAGCCCAGATAGCGCTCGGGGATCTGCCAGCCATCGACATCTTCATGGCGCTCCAGGTCGAGCAGTTCGAGCTCGACCGTGCGCAGACGCGCATCGGCCATCCGGTGCCGAAAGAGGCGCCGGACGACGGGCAGCAGGTCGAGGTGTCCCTCGAAGTCGGGCGCGGTCCGACGCGTCATCCGATAGCGGGTCTCGAGTAGCGGCCAGTCGAAGCCCCGACCGTTGTAGGTGACCAGCCAGCCGTCGGCCGGGACATGCCGCGTCAGCTCGTCGAGCAGGGCGGGCTCCTCGCCGTGATCGGGCAGGAGCAGCTGTACCTGGCGGAAGGACTGGCCCTCCCACCAGCCAAGGCCGATGCAGAAGGCGACGGTACCGGCAGCAGTAGCAAGACCCGTGGTCTCCGTGTCCAGACAGAGCAGCGGTCGATCCGCCTCGGGCTGGCCAGGCAGCATGGCCAGACGCAGACGGTCGATCGGGAGGTGGACCGACGGTCGCTCGACCCTGACGAAGCGCCCGCCGGCCGTGACCACCACCTCGCCATCGAGGGTCGTCGCCAGCCGGTCGGCAAGCTCGGCGGAGCCGATCGGACGGTGGGGCAGGGGACCGTCGGGAGAGCCGGATCCGGTCCTGGCGGCGCGGAAACGCTCGAGCCGGCGCAGGATGTCATCGGGTGGAGCCCCGGACGCGATCGTCATGCGGCGACGAGCGGTCGCCCGGCGCCGAGCTCGGACAGCAGGTGCAGGGCGAGGGCCTTGGCATCCACGTCCGGCTCGGGCCGTGGACCGGTGCACGCCGGACACCCGCCAGTACACGGACATGTGGCGATCAGCTCCATCGCGCCTTGTACAAGAGCGTCGTGGCGCTGCCACAGCCGCTCGGACAGTCCCGTCCCGCCAGGCACCGCCTCGTACAGGTAGATGGTCGGCTCCTCCGAGTGCGGGGAGCGCACCTGGGTGACCAGGCCCAGGTCGCGTGGGTCGCCCATGAGCAGGACCGCCGCGACCGTCTGGATAGCCCGCCCGGCACCCAGCAGGGCGACATCGAGGTCATCGCGACGCCACCGGTCACGTGGCCCCTCGGCAGTCAGCCAGTAGGCGGTGGTCTGGAGTTCGAGTTCCGGGAGGTCGATCGGACCCCACCCGACGTTCTCGTCGGTGACGAACTTGAGCTTCTTGAACAGGGTCACCAGGCTCGCGACCATCACCTCGCCGTGGATCCGTCGTCCGCCTTCGGCGTTGGCCTCGGCGAACACCTCGAGCGGCTTGAGGGTGACGGCACGATTGGCGTAGGTGTAGTGGTCCACGTCCACCCGATGGACGTACGCCTTGCGTTCGCCCCACTCCAGCCGGTCAACGTAGTACTGCACGGACTCATGGATGTAGATGGCGCGCTCGTGGACGAGGACCTGGGCGCTGAACAGGTCCACTTCACCAAGCACGCGCGGTCGATCCGGAGTGGTGTCGATGATCACGACGTTCTCTGGCGCTGCCGCTCGCAGCGAGATCTCCGACGCCGGGAAATTCTCGCTCGACCAGTACCAGCGCCCATCGTCCGCCTGGCGGACATGACGCTCCTCGGCAAGGAACGCCAGCAGGTCGTCCGCCGGGGCTGGGCCGAAGACCTCGCCTGGTTCGAACGGCAACTCGAAGGTCGCAGCCCGCAGGTGGGCGAGCAGCACATGCAGGTTGTCCGGATCGAGGCGGGCCTCCTCAGGCGTGCCCTCGAGCAGGAACTCAGGGTGATGGATGACGTACTGGTCGACGGGGCGCCCTGAGGCGACCAGCACTGCTACGCTCGCCTCGTTGCGCCGACCTGCCCGACCGATCTGCTGCCACGTCGCGGCCACCGACCCCGGGTACCCGGCGAGGACGGCCACGTCCAGGCGGCCGATGTCCACACCAAGCTCGAGCGCGTTCGTGGCGACCACGCCGAGGACCTCGCCGTCGCGCAGTCCGTGCTCGATCGAGCGGCGCTCGGTCGGCAGGTATCCGCCCCGATAGCCGCGCACCCGCGACCGCGGTCCGTAGCTTTCGCGGAGCGACTCGCGAAGTCCGGTCAGGAGGATCTCGACCGCGACCCGCGACCGGCCGAACACGATGGTCTGACGACCGGCGCGCAGAAAGGGGAGTGCCCAGCGCTGTGCCAGTGTCTCTGCCGATCCGCGCGCCCCGGAAGCCGGCTCCATCACCGGCGGATCGACGAGGAGGACATGCCGCTCGCCGGCCGGCGCACCGTTGCGGTCGACGAGGGTGGCCGGTCGCCCGGTCAGGAGCTCGGCGAGCTCGCCGGGGTTCCCGATGGTGGCTGAGCAGCAGACGATGACCGGATGGCTCCCGTAGTGGGCGCAGATCCGGAGCAGTCGTCGCAGCACGTTGGCGACATGACCCCCGAAGACGCCTCGGTAGGTGTGCAGCTCGTCGATGACGATGATCCTGAGCTGCTCGAACAGCTGGAACCACTTGGTGTGATGGGGGAGGATCGCCGAGTGGAGCATGTCCGGGTTGGACACCACGACCTGGCCTGCGGCACGCACGGCCGAACGGATGGGAGCCGGGGTGTCGCCGTCGTAGGTCGAGGTGATGATCTCGAGACCGGATGCGGCGGCCAGGGCCCCGAACTCGCTGACCTGGTCCTGACCGAGAGCCTTGGTCGGGAACAGGAACAGGGCCCGTGCCGACGGATCCTCGGCGATGACCTGGAGGGTCGGGACCGCGTAGCACAGGCTCTTGCCTGACGCCGTCGGGGTGACCACCACCACGTCGTCACCACGGCGTACTGCCTCGATCGCATCGGCCTGATGGGTGTACAGCCGATCGATGCCGCGGCTGCGCAGTCCCTCCACGATCCGGTGGTCCAGCCACTGCGGCATGGCTTCGAAGGTGGCCGCATGTGCGGGAAGCACGGCATGATGGACTACCCCGCGGGCCAGCGACGGTTCGTCCAGCAGTCGTTCGAGCACGGTCGGAGCATCGGCGGGGGCATAGGTACGCATCTGACTCCCCAGGCGTTGATACCGAACATCCGTTCGGAATGGACGGCAGTCTAGCCGGATGCTGGGGTACGTGTTTGACAGGTAGGCTGTCACGCCACGACGGTTGACACCGCAGCTGGCGGTAGCTACGCTCGCCGCCATGCCCCGCCCGGACCGCCCGACTGGTGATACGCGCGCCGTCGCCGACGCACGCGAGAGCGCGCCATCGAGCGAGTCGGATGACCCCGCCACTGAGGCGATCGGAGCAGCCGAGCCTGGTCTCGCGGCTCTTCCGATCGCCGGGCTGACCCGACGTCGGGTGGCCGCCATCCTGAGCAGCATCCTCGTGGCCTGGGTGATCATGCTGTTCGCGCGTCA
This sequence comes from uncultured Anaerolineaceae bacterium, assembly GCA_964396565.1. Taxonomy (GTDB): domain Bacteria; phylum Chloroflexota; class Limnocylindria; order Limnocylindrales; family CSP1-4; genus SPCO01. The sequence goes on from CAYNGM010000066.1 coordinate 5,457, forward strand.
GGTCGGTGATGCCCAGGCTGCGACTGCCCGCGCCGACGGCCTGGTACTGACCAACGCCGAGTTGGGGGTCAAGGTCGCGGTACTTCGCCGCGAACTCGACCTGATCGGCCGCCAGCGCTATGTCGAGCAGCAGGCTCGCGGGTATGGTCTTGGTACCCCGGGCGAGATCGCCTTCACCCTCGCCGCGGATGCGCCCCCTCTTCCGGCCGACGCACCGGGTTCGGCCGCGGTGCGGATCGGCGCCGACCGGACCGAGATCACGCCGCTCGAGCGCTGGCTGACCGTCCTGTTCGGCCCATCCGACTGATGGTGCGCGTGACGAACTCGTGAACCACGCGCCGCGTCCGCGTGGACACGATCGGACCGGGGACACCGAGTACCGCCGGCTGCTGTCCGAGAACCAGCGCTACGTCGAGGCCTTCGACCGGTCGGCTCTCGGGCCGGCGCCGCTCACCGGGTTGGCGGTGATCGCCTGCATGGACGCGCGGCTGGACGTCGAGGAAACGCTCGGACTGCGCACGGGCGATGCCCACATCATCCGCAATGCCGGCGGGCTGGTCACCGACGACGTCATCCGCTCGCTGATCATCAGCCAGCAGCGTCTGGGGACCGACCGGATCGTCCTCATCGAGCACACCGATTGCGGTCTGTTCGGGGTCGATGAGGAGGGTCTGCGCACGGACCTCGTGACATCCCTCGACCTGATGGCCGAAGATGTCGACATCGAGTTCGGGGCGTTCGACGACCTGGAGGCCAACCTGCGTGAGCAGGTCGCGGTCCTCAGGAGTCATCCGCTCCTGCGACGGGTGTCGGTCCACGGTCTCATCTTCGACGTGCAGACGGGTCGGCTCCTCGAGATCGACTGATCAGCACGTTCGGAGCGACCTCACGCGATGAGATGGAAGCGCAACACCGGGTTCGACCAGATAGAGGATCGCCGCGGCCAGAGTAGCGGGAGCGGCGGCTTCGGCGGGATGTTCGGTGGCGGCGGCGGGGGCATCCCGATCCCGATGGGCAAGGCCGGCGGCGGGATCGGTGGTCTGGTCGTGGTGGTGATCCTGTTCCTGCTGTTCAGCGGCGTCCTGGGCGGCGGTGGAGGTCTGTCCGGTCTCGGTGGGCTGGGCGGTGGAGCGGTCGAGCCGGGTGGCACGCTCGACCCGCAGGGCGACACGGACCAGCAACTCGCGTACATCGTCAGCGACATCCAGGACTTCTGGGCCGAGACCTTCAGTCAGGCAGGCAAGCAGTACCCGTACACGAAGCTCGTGCTGTTCAGCGGGGCCACGCAGTCGAGCTGCGGACCGGCCTCGGCGGCGACCGGACCGTTCTATTGCCCGGCCGATCAGAAGGTCTACCTGGACCTTGGCTTCATGGATGAGCTCACGCGGCGTTTCGGCGCCCGGGAGGGCGACTTCGCGATGGCCTATGTGGTCGCCCACGAGTTCGGACATCACCTCCAGACGGTGCTCGGAGTATCCGAGGCGGTCCAGCGGACGGCTCAGGACGACCCATCGCGCCGCAACGACCTGTCGGTACGCCAGGAGCTGCAGGCGGATTGCCTTGCCGGCGTCTGGGCGCACGCCGCTCAGTCCGACCTCGAGCCTGGCGACATCGACGAGGCCCTGAGCGCAGCGAGCGCTGTCGGCGACGACCGGATCCAGGAGGCGACCTCCGGGCGCATCGATCCCGAGTCGTGGACTCACGGCTCGGCGGAACAGCGGACGGCGTGGTTCACCAACGGCTATCGCAGCGGAAAGACCAACGACTGCGACACCTTCGCCCAGTGACCGATGACCGGTGACCGATGCCCAGTGTCCGGTGCCCAGTGACCGGCGCCCGGTGACCGGTGTCCCGGTGACTGAGAGTCGAGCGCCAGGCACGCCCACGACTGGGGATCGGCGGTCGACCAGCGACTCCGGTGATGTGTCGTCGGCCAGCGAGTCCGGCGGTCTGCGAGCAGCCAGGGCCACCGGCGACCGGCGAGACACGCCCGCACTCGCGCGACCGACCCGTGACTAAACCGTGGTCGCGCGTGCCGCGCTGGCCGCAGCGAGGGTGTTGACCGACGATGCCGAGGTCGGGCGTGCCGCGCTGGCCGCAGCGACGGTGTTGACCGACGATGCCGGCCGCGTCCTGCTCGTCCGTCACACCTACGGCCGTCTGAACTGGGAGATCCCGGGTGGTCTGGCCATGCCGGGCGAGACCCTCGATGAGACCGCCCGGCGTGAGCTGCTCGAGGAGACCGGTCTCGAGGTGGGCACGCTCCGGTTGGCCGGGCTGTACCTGGAGCCCGGTCATGACCTCGGCACGATGCTCCATGGGGCGTTCCTCGCGAAGCTTCCGTCGGGAGCCGCGGCCCGCCCGACTTCGGACGAGATCGACGAGGTCGGCTGGTTCCACCCGACCACTCTGCCGGGCCCGATCTCCGACTTCACCGAGCGTCGCATCGCCGAAGCCCTGGCAGATTTGGCGGGCGGGTCTGTCGTCCGCCTGGCGGATGCGTCGGTCGTCCTGGCTCGCATCTCCGAGCGAACCTGGCGCGACTTCTGAGCGAAGCCGAGACACACCTGGCAGAGGCCAGTGAACAGGCACCAGGTTCCGCGCATTTGCTGGAGTGGACGGCCGTCGGTACGATTGCCGTCCGCTGGCGGAGTAGCTCAGTGGTAGAGCAGGGGACTCATAAGCCCTTGGTCGGTGGTTCGAATCCGCCCTCCGCTACCAGACACGTTCGGGCGCTGTCGCGTACCCGAGGGGACCGGGGACCTGGGTGCCTGGCAGGGTGAGCCGGTCACGTGGATAACGTGCTCTGGCGCTTCAGTCGGGCCTGTTCCCGCCTCGCGTCGTCTGGCTGACGACGATCCCGAACGACGATCGAGATCGAGAACCGATTCGGGCTGCTACCGAAGCGTTCGTCGGCCCGGAGACGACGACCGAGCCGGATACTCGGAGCGCTCGGCAGCGCCGTCGTCCGTGAGCCGATATTCGAACCGACTGTTCCATCCTTGTTCCAGATCGTCGTCATGTGGACGTCACGGGCCCACAGGGCGACACGGGTCCACGGGCCTACGGGGCGACACAGACCCACGAGACCACGAGTACGACCGGGCGACATCGAGTCATGACCCACGTCCGTAGGGATCGATGGGCGGGAGGACGTCCGTCAGGGGGTGCTCGCGCGCCCCACCGGTATACTCGCCCGCACGTGATGCCGCAGGGTCGGTGTCCGTCCACCCGGAGGCTCACTCTTTGAACCCGAAGTTCTTCCGAAACGGCCTCGTGATGCTGGTCCTCGTCGTGGGGACCGCCGCGCTGCTGTTCACCTGGATCTCGACGACGTCCCAACCCAAGACGATGGGCTATTCCGAGTTCCTCGGCCAGGTCCAGAGCGGCAACGTCGAGAAGGTCGTGCAGACCGGCAGCACGCTTGCCGTGACCATCAAGTCACCGCCCGGCACCGTCCAGGTCACCGTGCCCAGCCCCCTGACCGACGTCTGGGGTGACATGCAGGCGGCCGCAACCAAGGGCGGCACGACCCTCGCGGCCGACGTCTTCTCCGCTGAGCCTGCCCCTGACACGTCTTGGCTGGGGATACTGCTGACTGCCGTCCTCCCGCTCCTGATCATCGGCGGGTTCATCTTCTTCATGATGCGCCAGGCCCAGGGCACCAACAACCAGGCCCTTTCCTTCGGCAAGAGCCGCGCCCGGATGTTCCTCGGTAACAAGACGGTGGTGACCTTCGCCGACGTCGCCGGAGTGGACGAGGCCAAGACCGAACTCCAGGAGGTCGTCGAGTTCCTGAAGTTCCCCGAGAAGTTCAACTCCCTTGGCGCGCGCATCCCGCGCGGCGTCCTGCTCGTCGGGCCTCCTGGTACCGGCAAGACCCTGATGGCACGCGCGGTCGCCGGTGAGGCGGGCGTCCCGTTCTTCAGCATCTCCGGCTCGGAGTTCGTCGAGATGTTCGTCGGGGTCGGCGCCAGCCGCGTGCGCGACCTGTTCGACCAGG
>CAYNGM010000067.1:0-4661 GCA_964396565.1 uncultured Anaerolineaceae bacterium
CTAGCCGCGGTGCCGCGGCCCTTCCCGGTGGCGACGTTCGGCGACACGGATGCGCAGGAGGGCCTGCTGGAGCTGGGCCCGGGCGGCCGACAGGTCGGCACCCTCGTGGTAACCGGTCTCAAGCGCTCGCTCCGCCTCGCGCCGCGCCTCCTGCGCCGTCTCGAGGTCGATCTCGCTCGACATGTCCGCGGTCTCGGCCATCACGACGACCTTGTCCGGACGCACCTGGAGGAACCCGCCGACGATGGCGAACGACTCCTCCTGTCCGCCCTTGCGGATACGCAGCTCGCCGATGCCCAGGGTGGACACCAGCGGTGCGTGGTGCGGCAGGACGCCGAGCTCGCCCTCGGACCCGGGCAGGACGACGCCGTCCACGGTGTCGGAGTAGGCAAGCCGCTCCGGAGTGACGATCTCGAGCTGGATGGTCATCGGTCAGTCCCTGACGATCAGCCGGCCAGCTTTGCGGCGTTCTCGCGGACATCGTCCACGGTGCCGGCGAGGAAGAAGGCCTGCTCGGGCAGCGTATCGGTCGCCCCCTCGAGGATCTCCTTGAAGCTTGCCACGGTGTCCTTGATCGAGACGTACTTGCCGCTGCGGCCGGTGAAGACCTCGGCGACGAAGAACGGCTGGCTCATGAACCGCTGGAGGCGTCGAGCCCGGGCGACGGTCGCCTTGTCGTCCTCCGACAGTTCGTCGATGCCGAGGATGGCGATGATGTCCTGGAGGTCGCGATAGCGCTGCAGGACGCGCTTCGTCTCCTGGGCGACGTCATAGTGCTCGGTGCCGACCACGTTGGGGTCGAGGACGCGCGAGGTCGAGGTCAGCGGATCGACGGCCGGGTAGATGCCGAGCTCGGCGATCGAGCGCTCGAGGCGGATGGTCGAGTCGAGGTGGGCGAAAGTCGTCGCCGGAGCCGGGTCGGTGTAGTCGTCGGCCGGTACGAAGACCGCCTGGAGGCTGGTGATCGAGCCCTTCTTGGTCGAGGTGATGCGCTCCTGGAGCCCGGCCATCTCGGTCGCCAGGTTGGGCTGGTATCCGACCGCCGACGGCATCCGGCCGAGCAGCGCCGAGACCTCAGAGCCCGCCTGGGTGAAGCGGAAGATGTTGTCGATGAACAGGAGGACGTCGCGGCCCTCCTGATCGCGGAAGTACTCGGCCATGGTCAGACCGGTCAGGGCGACCCGCTGGCGCGCTCCGGGCGGCTCGTTCATCTGCCCGAAGGCGAAGGCGGTCTTGGCGATGACGCCCGACTCGGTCATCTCGGCGATCAGGTCGTTGCCCTCGCGGCTGCGCTCGCCGACGCCGGCGAACACGGAGTAGCCCGAGTGCTCCTGGGCCACGTTCCGGATGAGCTCCTGGATGATGACCGTCTTGCCTACGCCGGCCCCACCGAAGATGCCGATCTTGCCGCCCTTCTTGAACGGGCAGATCAGGTCGATGACCTTGAGGCCGGTCTCGAAGACCTCGACGTCGGTCGACTGCTGATCGAACGCCGGGGCGCTGCGGTGGATGGGCAGGCTGACCTCGGACTCGATCGGGCCCTTGCCATCGATGGCACGCCCGAGGACATCGAAGACGCGTCCCAGGGTGGCCTCGCCGACCGGCACGGTGATCGGCGCGCCGGTGTCACGCACGGCCACGCCGCGGGCAAGCCCGTCCGTGGTCGTCATGGCCACCGAGCGGACCCAGTTGTTGCCGAGGTGCTGCTGGACCTCGCAGACGAGCGAATCCTGACCCGGGCGCTCGATCTCGACCGCGTTGAGGATCGCGGGGAGATGGCCGGCCGGGAACTCGATGTCCACGACGGGTCCGGTGATCTGGATGACCCGGCCGGTCGCGGCGGGTGCGGCAGTCGCCATGCTCATAGCCTCCTCGGGCGTCCTAGTGGGCCTGTGCCCCGGACGCGATCTCGATCATCTCGCGGGTGATGTTCGCCTGGCGAACCTTGTTGTACGACAGGGTGAGGTCCTCGATCAGGTCCTCGGCATTTTCGGTCGCGTTCTTCATCGCGACCATGCGGCTGGACTCCTCGCTGGCCTTGCTCTCCAGCACAGCCTGGAACAGCCGGGTAGCGATGTAGCGCGGGACGAGCTGCTCGAGCACGACCGCCGCGCCGGGTTCGAAGATGAACTGGTGACCGGGGATGCCCTCGGTGTCCTCAGCCGGACGGATGGGCAGCAGCGAGAACGACTCGGGTCGCTGCACGAGGGTGCTCACGAAGCGGCTGTAGATGATGTCCACGCGACCATAGGTCCCGGCCATGAAGTCGTCGGTGATCAGGCGGGCGAGCGGCAGCACATCGGCGAACGATGGCCGATCGCCGAAGCCGGCGAAATGCGCCGCCAGCGGGACGCCGGCGCGGCGCATCGCGTCGCGTCCCTTGCGCCCGACCGTGACGACCGTGAGGTCGCCCTGATGGTCAAGGATCTCGCGGCTGGCAAAGCGGATGGTGTTCGTGTTGAGCGGTCCGGCCAGACCACGGTCCGTGGTGACCAGGATGATCAGACGCTTGGCGTTCGGGTCACCCTCGGCCAGCAATGGATGATCGGATCCACCGAGGACGGACGAGAGGTCGGCGAGGACCTCGTCGATCTTGTCGCTGTAGGGACGGGCGGCGAGAGTCGCATCCTGGGCGCGCTTGAGCTTGGACGCGGCCACGAACTGCATCGCGCGGGTGATCTGCTTGATGTTGCGAACGGCGCCGATCCGGCGTCTGATGTCTCGCTGGCTCGCCATCAGACGCTCCTGCTGTCATCACGATCAGCCCGTCGGATCCTCAGTACTGACAACGTTCGATCCTGGGCTACGCGAGGAACGACTGGCGGAAGGCGTCGACGGCCTCGTCGAGAGCGGACGCGATCTCGTCGCTCATGGTCTTCGTCTCCCCGAGCTCGGTCAGGATGGCCGGTCGCTCGGTCTCGAGGAAGCGGTAGAACTGGGTCTCGAACTCCTTGACCCGTGGGGTCGGGATGTCATCAAGCTTGCCGGTCGTCGCCACGTACAGGATCGCCACCTGCTTCTCCACCGGCAGCGGCTGGTACTGCGGCTGCTTGACGATCTCGGACAGCTTCTCGCCGCGGGTCAGCTGGTCGCGGGTGGCCTTGTCAAGGTCGGATGCGAACTGGGCGAACGCGGCAAGGGCTCGGTACTGGGCAAGGTCCAGCTTGAGCGGCGCGGCGACCTTCTTCATGGCCTTGGTCTGGGCCGCCGAACCGACGCGCGAGACCGAGATGCCGATGTTGAGCGCGGGCCGCTGGCCGGCGTTGAACAGGTCGGTCTCGAGGAAGATCTGTCCGTCGGTGATGGAGATGACGTTGGTCGGGATGTAGGCGGACACGTCGCCGGCCTGCGTCTCGATGATCGGCAGGGCGGTCAGCGATCCGCCACCGTTCGCCTCGTTGAGGCGGGCGGCTCTCTCCAGCAGACGGCTGTGGAGGTAGAAGACGTCACCGGGATAGGCCTCGCGACCGGGCGGGCGACGCAGCAGCAGGGCCATCTCGCGGTACGCCCAGGCGTGCTTGGACAGGTCGTCGTAGACGCACAGCGCGTCCTTGACCAGGCCCTGCCCGGCGACCTCGACACCGTTCTCCATGACCTCCTCGCCCATGGCGACGCCGCTGTACGGGGCGAGGTACTGGAGTGGTGCCGGATCCTCGGCGCCGGCCACGACCACGATGGTGTGCTCCATCGCACCGTACTGCTCCAGGATCGCGACGGTGTTGGCGACCGTGGACAGCTTCTGGCCGATGGCCACATAGATGCAGACGAGGCCCTTGCCCTTCTGGTTGATGATCGTGTCGATGGCGAGGGCGGTCTTGCCGGTCTGGCGGTCGCCGATGATCAGCTCGCGCTGACCGCGCCCGATCGGGATCAGCGCGTCGATGGCCTTGATGCCGGTCTGGACCGGCGTATCGACGGACTTGCGGACGATGACGCCGGGGGCGATGCGCTCGACCGCACGGGTCTGCGTCGAGGCGATCGGACCCTTGTCGTCGAGCGGACGGCCAAGGGCATCGACGACCCGGCCCAGGAGGGCCTGACCGACCGGTACCTCGACCACCCGTCCGGTGGTCTTGACGGTGTCGCCTTCCTTGATCGCGGTGGCATTGCCGAGGAGCACGGCACCGACCGTCTCCTCCTCGAGGTTGAGGGCCATGCCCATGACCCCGCCCGGGAACTCGAGCATCTCCGACGCCAGGGCGCCGTCGAGGCCATAGATCTGGGCGATGCCATCCCCGACCTCGACGACCGTGCCGACGCTGCGCGTCTCGGACCCCGGATCGAAGGAGTCGATGGCGGACTTGATGATGCTGGTGATCTCGTCGGAACGGATGGCCATGCTCGAAGGTCTCCTACAGGGCGCCCGAGATGAGCTGATTCCGCAGCCGCTCCAGGCGGCCTCGGACGCTCCCGTCGATCAGGCGGTCGCCGACTCGCACGATGAGGCCGCCGAGCAGGCTCGGGTCGACCTGGACGTCGAGGGCGACACGCCCGCCGGTGGTCTGCTCCAGCCGTGTCGTCAGCGCCCCGACCTCGTCGGGACTCAGCGGGCTGGCGCTGGTGGCGGTGGCGTGGGTGATCTGCTGGCGGGCGTCGTCGAGTCGCCGGAACTCCGCGGCGACCCGCGGCAGCTGTTCGATACGACCGCGCCGCAGCAGCAG
>CAYNGM010000067.1:4761-9425 GCA_964396565.1 uncultured Anaerolineaceae bacterium
GGAACTCCGCGGCGACCCGCGGCAGCTGTTCGATACGACCGCGCCGCAGCAGCAGCTGGATGAGGTTCTGGACGGGTCTGCCCGCGGTCCCCTCGAGGAGGGCGGTCACGGCCGCCGATCGACCCTCGATGGGGAGAGCCGGGTTCGCCAGCGCGGTCATGGCCGCCTCGTCGCCGAGGAGTTCGGCGCTGGCAGCCAGCTCGGACCGCCAGGTCTCGAGCGTGCCGTCACGCGTCGCCACCGCAAAGGCGGCTTCCGCGTAGCGGCGTGCGGCGGTGTCCCGGCGAGCCACGCTAGTTGCTCCTGTCGCTGCTCGGCGGCGTCGCCAGGAACTCCGCGACGAGCCGGCGCTGGCGGTCGTCTGACATCGTCTCGCCGACGACTCGACCGGCTGCGGCCAGGGCCAGATCGGCGACCTCGCCGCGCAGGTCGGCGATGGCGCGTGTCTTCTCGGCCTCGATCTCAGCGGCCGCACGGACCTTCATCCGCTCGAGCTCTTCGCGGGTCGCGGCGATATCTGCATCGCGGCTCTCCTGGGCGACCTTCTGGGCGCGCGCCAGGATGTCGTTCGCCTCGCGTCGCGCCTCGGTCAGCGTGGCGATGCGTTCCGCCTCCGCGCTGTCACGGTCACGACGCGCCTGCTCGGCATCCTTGAGGCCCTGCTCGATCGCGTCCTTGCGATCGCTCAGGGTCTTGGACAGCGGCTTGAAGGCGAACGTCCAGACGATGGCGAAGAGCAGCACGAAGTTGATGGCGCTGACGATGACCCAGAACAGGTTGATCGTCAGGCCACCCTCTGCGCCGCCCTCGGCACCGAGCGTGATCGCGCCACCGGCCGTGCCGGCGGCGACGGCCAGGATGTCCACGGTGTGTACTCCCTGATCCGGCTATGCCGCCGGGTTCAGGAAGACGATCAGCAGGCCGACGACCACCGCGAGGACGCCGAGGCCCTCGGCGAACGCCGCCAGGATGATCGCGAGCCCGCGGATCTGGCCGGCTGCGTCGGGATTGCGCCCGATCGCGCTGGACGACAGGCCGCCCAGGATGCCGATGCCGATGCCCGGGCCGATGACGCCGAGGGCCGCGAGGCCCGCGCCCATGAGTTCCATCTTGGACCATTCCTCCTATCGTCCCGGGCGGAAGACCCGGGATGTGTTCGGGACCTTAGTGATGGGCCGCTCGCGCGCCGACCATCTCGTCCAGCTCGTCGGGACCGATGGGGTTTGCGACCGGTTCCAGGTGGTGGGGTTCGTCCTCGTGATGGCCCTCGATGGCCGCCAGCGCGAACATCAGGGTGAGGACGCTGAAGATGAGTGCCTGCACGGCGTTGAGCATCAGCTCGAGACCGAACAGGGCGACCGGGAAGAAGGCGATCGTCAGGGCAAGGATGACGCCAAGGGCGACCTCGCCGCCGTAGATGTTGCCGAAGAGTCGCATCGACAACGTGAGCGGCTTGACGAACTCGAGCATCAACTCGACGAGGCCGACGAACAGCGCGATGGCGCCTGCGCCGACTCCGTTCCTGAACTCGCGCAGCGGGAAGAACTTGCCGAGGTACGAGCGCAGACCAAGAGCCCGCGTTCCCTCGATGTGGAAGATGCAGAAGCTGACCAGGGCGAGCCCGATGGTGATGTTGACGTCGCTGGTCGGGGCACGGAAGTACTCGATCCGACCGACGAACGGGAGCAGACCGCTCCAGTTGCACAGCAGGATGAAGATGAACAGGGTCACGAAGAGCGGCACGTAACGGAGTGCCGCCGAGCCGCCCAGCGAGGTGGCGAACCCCTGCAGACCCTCGTAGATGGCCTCGATGGCGTTCTGGGCCCGGCCGGGGATCTGCTCGCGCTTGCGGGTCATCAGCAGCAACGCAACGATCAGCAGCGCGGTGATGATCCACATCGTCAGGATGGACGACGTGATGCTCGGGTGGAACTGGATGAGGGGCATGCCCTCAGGAGCCGTCTCGGGCGACAGGTCATAGACGACGTGCGGCGCCGGGAATTCCAGGGTGCCCTGGATGAAGCAGACCGGGTAGGGGCATGCCTCACCGGGCTGACCACCACGCGGGAACGGCGGGAAGAGCAGGATGGCGATCAGGTTGAGGGTGATCGCGACGCCGACGATGAGCAGCCAATCGACCTTGCGGCTGCGGCCCCGCTTGGCCGTGGGGGCATCGATCGCGGCGGGTCTCTCACTCGTCACGGTCTGCGGTAGCTCCACACACGTGAGCGCGGCGAGCAGGCCGCGCTCTGTCCCTTCGACCATCCACCTGGGGAGTGGCTGGCCGGTCTCTGTCAGTCGATCGTCGCCAGAAAGCGACTCACCAGCTTGTAGATCCCGTAGGTCCCTATCCCGAGTCCGAGGAAGAACCCCGTCATCGAGAGGATGGGGACCGTCCCGAACCGCTGATCAAGCTGATACCCGCCGAGCGCACCCAGCAGCGTCGTCACCAGGAGGGTGAAACCGATCTCTGTGAAGAGGACGAGATACCCGAGCCCCGGTCCGGACTCGCTCATGGGCGACCCCTCAAGGCGCGCGTAGTGTAGCAGGTGCGGTCGGGCGACCGCCATCGTTCGGATGCGGGTTGGTTGCGGGCGCGTTGCGGACGGGAATGGCCCCCTGCCTAGGGTCCGGGGCACGCCCCGGTGCCGGGCCGACAGCGGCCGGCGGGCACGAGCGTGTTCAGGACCGGGGCCGGGGCTGCCGGCGCGTAGGTGGTGACGATGGCGTCCACGTCAACGCGTCCGTCACCGATCGGCCATATCTCGAGTACGCGCGTGGCCGAGGTCGCGTAGTGCTTGCTGAACACGATCTGCTTGTACTTGGTGGCACTCGCCTTCAGATCGATCGTCGTCTGGTAGACCCCGTCGATGAACACGTGCGCCCGGCCGCTCCCGGTCGTCCGTGTGGTGACCCAGGCGACATCACGGCCGGTGAAGGTGGCCTTCGCTCGTGCCGCTGCAGAGCTGCTGAAGCGACCCGCGCCACCGGACATCTTCGAATTCGTGGAGCTCGACCAGGCGCCGGTCAGGGCGACCGTCGTGCTCGACTCCTGGTACAGCATCGTCTGTGCGGTCGGCCAGTCGACGTAGCTGCTCGTGTTCTTCTCCCGGTCGGTGGCCCGGATCCGGAAGCGGTACTGGCTGCCCGGGGTGAGGTCCCAGTCGTAGGTGCCGGCCGCCGCGGACGGCGGGCCGATGGTCGCATAGGCCGCGCCGTTGAGGCTCCGCTGGAGCGTGTACGAGCTGATCCCCGATCCGGGGTCGCTGGCGGTCCAGGCGAGCCGAACCCTCACCTGCGACCCAAGGGTCCCGGTCAAGATCGACCACGACAGCCCGGAGATCACGGGCGGGGTCGTGTCGGGCGTGATGGTCACGAGGACCGTCGCCGAGTCGGTACCGCCGCGGCCGTCGCTGACCGTGTAGGTGAAGGTGTCGGTGCCCTTCTTGAGCGGCGCCGGGTGATAGGTCAGGCCGGTGCCGCCACCGGTGATGGCCACGGTTCCCAGGGTCCCGTTCGTGACCGCGGTGATCTTGAGCGTGTCCCCGTCGGGATCCGAGTCGTTGGCGAGGACCGCGAGGGCCGTGGGGCCGGCTCCTTCGGGTACGGTCATCGAGCCGTCGTTGACGGCCGACGGCTTGTCGTTGATCCCGGTGATCGTGATCGTGACCGTTCCCACCGCGCTCCCGCCGTGACCGTCGGAGATGGTGTAGGTGAAGGTGTCCGGCCCGGAGAACCCGACGTAAGGCTTGTAGGTCAGGCCGGTTCCGCCGCCGGTGATCGTCACGACGCCCTTGGTCCCGTTGGTCTTGGCCGTGATGGCGAGGGTGTCGCCCTCGACGTCGGAGTCGTTGGCGAGGACGTTGATGGCCGTCGGGTCAGAGTCCTCGGCGACAGTCTTGCTGTCGGTGACGGCGAACGGGGCGTCGTTCACCGGGGTTATCGTCACCGACACTGTCGCGCTCGCCGTCCCACCCTTGCCGTCGGAGATCGTGTAGGTGAACGAGTCCGCTCCGTTCAGGTCCTTGTCGGGCTTGTAGGTCAGGCCGGTGCCGCCACCGGTGATGGTCACGACACCCTTGGCCCCGTCGGTCCTGGCGGTGATCGTCAGCGTGTCGCCATCGATGTCCGCGTCTCCCACCAGGACCGGCACCGCTGTCGCGGGTGCATCCTCGGCCAGGGTGATCGAGTCGTCGTCCGCCGTGGGCAGGTCGTTGGCCGGCGTGATGGTGACGTTCACGGTCCCGGTCGCCGTCCCGCCGTTGTCGTCATCGATCGTGTACTCGAACGAGTCCGACCCGTTGGCGTTGGCGTTGGGCTGGTAGGTCAGGCCGCTGCCGCCACCGGTGATGACCACGACGCCCTTGGTGCCGTTGGTCTTCCCCGTGATGTCCAGGTCGTCGCCATCGATGTCGGAGTCGTTGGCGAGGACGTTGATGGCCGTCGGGCCGGAGTCCTCGGCGACAGTCTTGCTGTCGGTCACCGCGACCGGGTCGTCATTGACCGAGTTGATGGTGACATCGACCGTCCCGGTGCTTGAGCCTCCCTTGCCGTCGGAGATGGTGTAGTCGAAGGTGTCAGGGCCGCTGGCGTTCAGGTCCGGGTCGTAGGTCAGGCCCAGCCCATCCGGGTCGATGGCGACGACGCCCTTTGGCGGATCGGAG
>CAYNGM010000068.1:0-9423 GCA_964396565.1 uncultured Anaerolineaceae bacterium
TAGACCTCGAAGTCGGCGGGCTGGAGCCTGATCGGCCGACGGTCGCCGCGGCCGGCGGGTGAGCCACGCCCGGCCGGCTTGTTCTCCTCGCGTCCAAGGGCATTGCCCAGGGTCGCGCGCAGATCCAGGTGGAACGGATCACCGAACTCGTAAGGCTTGCTCGTCTCGAGACGTTCGCCGCCACGACCCGCGCGGGCGAGTCGGTGTCCACCGAAGGCATCACGGCGCAACCTTCCGAACAGGTCGTCGAGAACCTTCTGCCCGATCCGTCGAGTCCCGCGCGGCGTCAGCTCGAGTCGATCGCCGTCCGTCGTCAGGTAACCGGCCTCCTCGAGGCGACGCACGAGATCGTCGAGGGCATCGAGTTCGCGAACCGCTTCGGTGTCGAGCAGCTCGCCGAGCTCGGATCGGTCGATGGCGGCCAGGTCGGCCGGACTCTCGACGTCCATCAGGGCGTCCTCGAGACGTTCCATCGCGGCCAGCCTGGCCAGCTGCGCAAGGGCTCCCCGCAGGTCAAGCGACTCATCGCCGTGGAAGGGCACGCGATCGCCGAGGCCGCCCGGCATCATCAGGTCGAGGTGGGACGCCAGCTCCGCGAGCTCGAGCAGGATCCGGTCATCACGAAGCAGCGCCTCCATCATCGACTGCAGCTCGGCGCGCTGCTCGGGCCGGAGCGAGCGCAGCAGCGACTGCATCGCCGCCATCCGCCCCGCCAGTTCCTCGATGATGTCCTCGAGGGTGCGTGCGCCGGGGAACGAACCGCCGTACTTCGCGAGGAAGCCGCGCACGTCGGGGTCGCCGCCACCGACCCGCTCGCGGAGGATCGCGTTCAGCTCCCGGATCATGTCGCGGTTCTCGCGCAGCTCCTCCGGCGTCGTCGAACGGATCGCCTCACCCATGCCCTGGGCGACCTGGTCGAGCACCACCCGTTCGAGCCGCTTGACCAGTTCCTCGAACCTCTCACGGGCGCCCGCTTCCATGAAGTCGTATTCGCGCAGGCCCCGGATCCGCTCTCCGACGTCGGGCGACAGGGCGTCGAGACGCTCAAGGCGACGCGCGGCCAACTCGCGCGCCACCGACGCGATCTCCTGATCCGGCGCGTCGGTCGCTTCCAGTCGGCGCTCCACGCCCGTTCGTTCCTCGGCGACGATCGAGTCCAGCTCGCGGCGGACGTCGCCGAGCACGTCATCGATCCCAAAGCGCTCCCTGATCTCCTCCCGCCTTCGCGCCAGCCGATCCATCAGGTCACGCAACCCGGGCATGTCCGGACGTTCGGGATCGTCGCCATGCCAGCCGCGCTCAAGCAGCCGACGCAGAGCGGCGGCGAGGTCACCATCGGCCATCACGTCGTCGGCCAGGGCCTCCATGATCTCGTCGGCGTCGAGGTCCGGCAGTCGCTGGCTGCCATCCCAGCGGGCATACCGGGTCCGCCGACCGAAGTCGGCCGCATCACGCGGCAGGAGCCGCCACATCATCGGTGGTAGACCGCCCCGGGTCCGACCCGCTCCTTGTTCAGGCGCCGGGCGAGATGGAGCCCCTCGAGCAGGAACTCGACCGCCGAGGCTACGACGGCCGGCTCCTCCGCACCATCGGTCACATCGAAGGCACCGAGCCGGTGCACCGCATCGGACAGGCCGGGTATCTCCCTGGCCCAGGCGGCGTAGCGGCGTGACGGGGTCATGTCACCGACCTCGATGGTGAACCCGGACTCGAACGCCTCGACGATCGGCTCGATGTCATCGAGGCGGACCCGCCGGGTGAAGGTCGTGTGGATGGCGCGACTGATCAGGCGCTCGATGATGCGCTCCTCGGGAGCCTCGTCGCCGATGGTCTCGAGCTCGATCTTGCCGGCCGTGGTCGCGATCACCGCGTCAAGGTCGGAGATGCGTGGGGAGGCGAGCGGTTCACGGAGTCGAACGGCGCGCTTGAGGGCGGCTGCCTCGAGTACCTCCGTGTTGGCAACGGTCACCCGCACGGAGACCCCCGAGCGCTGGCTGATGTCGGGCGATCTTCGCGCGAGGTGGGTCAGCTCCGCGATGACCTCCTCCATGAACGGCGGAACGACCACGACCGGGGCCCCGTCCTCGACGGCGAACCGTCCCTTCTCCTGGCGAACGATGGCGGTCTCATGGTCGAGAGTCCGCGGGTAGTGGGTGCGGATCTGCGATCCCAGGCGATCCTTGAGCGGGGTGATGATCCGACCACGCGACGTGTAGTCCTCCGGGTTGGCCGAGGCCACGAAGTACAGGTCGAGGGGCAGACGGATCGTGAAGCCGCGGATCTGGACGTCGCGCTCCTCGAGCATGTTGAGCAGCCCCACCTGGATGCGCTCGGCCAGGTCCGGCAGCTCGTTGATCGCGACGATCCCCCGGTTGGCCCGCGGGATCAGCCCGTAATGCAGCACCAGTTCGTCCGACAGATAGCGACCCTCAGCGACCTTGATCGGGTCCACCTCGCCGATCAGGTCGGCGATGGTGATGTCGGGCGTGGCGAGCTTCTCGGCATAGCGCCGGTCACGGGGCAGCCAATCGATGGCGGTCGCGTCTCCATCACGCTCGACGATGGCGCGGCCGGCCGGCGACACCGGTGCGTCCGGGTCGTCGTGCAACTCGCCGCCACGGACGACCGGCAGCCACGGGTCCAGCAGATCGACCAGAAGTCTCGCCATGCGGGTCTTGGCCTGACCGCGTTCGCCCAGGAAGACGAGGTCGTGCCCGGCGAGGATCGCGTTCTCGATGCCCGGCACCACGGTCTCCTCGTAGCCCAGGATGGTAGGCAGGATCGTGTCCTCGGCGGCGAGGCGGAGCAGGAGGTTGGCGCGAAGCTCCTCCTTGACGGTCCTGGACTTCCAGCCGCTGGCACGCAGCTCCCCGAGGGTGGTGGCCTTGGGCGGAACGGTCGACATGGTCATCCTCGTGATACGGCCAGCGTATCGAGCAGCGCGCGGCGGCGATCGACTTCTATCTCGAAATCCCCGGGTTTGCGACCGACTCGATGGGCGAGTTCTGGCGTTATCCCCCAGCCGAAGTGCTCGAATCGGCCGAGCTCGTCGTCCCAGGTGGCGAGGACGGCCGGCCCGAGGCGTTGGACGTGCCCGTGCTCGTCGCGGGCGGTCGGGCGGACGTAGTGGGCGGCCCGGATGCGAAGGGTCGGTCCATCGCGGCCGCCGGGATCGCGTCCGAGGACGAGCACGACGCCGAGTCGCGAACGCTCATCGTCCGTGAGCCCGACCCCGCCTGGTCCGAGCGTCGTCAGGACGCCCTCGAGCGAAGTGGCGCTCACCGCCGCGATCAACCCATAGCCGATGGTCGCGGCTCGGACAGCGATGCGCGCAGCCTCTCCCCACACCGCTGCCTGACCGTCGGGGGCGATCCAGCGAGCCACGATGGCAGTCGTCTCCGGGCGCACCGCGCGTCCCTGACCCGGCTGATCCTGATCGGCGAACCGGTCGACATCACCCTCGCCACGCGCCCTTGACCGTGGCATCCCAAGCTCACCCGCCTGTGGCAGCCACTCGAACCGCTCCCCTGCCCCACGAAGCACGGCGACGTGGCGGCCATCGCCCACCAGGTCGACGACGGCATCCAGCGCGTCGGCGGCGTCGCGGGCCAGCGCGGCGGCGACGATGACCGGCACCCGGTCGTCCAGGAGCAGCCAGACGGTGGCCGCCAGCTCGGCGTCGATGACCCCGGCGGTGATCAGATCAACGAGGGCGGCCGGATCGGCCTCCTGCGCCACGGGCAGGGTCGGGGGCTTGGGACTGGGCGTGCCATGGTCGGCCACGATGACTCCGGATGGAGGGGCTCGGGGTTCGCAGCGTACGACCGACCCCCGGGAGCGTCAAACGCCAGAGTCGCTGTGGCGACGACTCAGTGCGTGTGTCGGAGGCCCGCTGGCAAGGGGATCATCCAGCCCCATCGGACTCTCGCCCGGACCTCCGGCGAAGCGCATCGGTACGAGGGTCCGGGGCCGCACCACCCATCCTCGGCCCTAGCCTTTGGGACACACCTTCCCGGGGGTACGACGAGTAGTGGGGTCCATGTACGGCGCCGACGACGACGCGCCGACGTTCTGCGAACAGTGCGGCACCAGCCGCGAGCAGTTCGGCGGGGACGCAGCGATCTGGCATGTCTGCGCGCGCTGTGACAAGTCCGTCTGCACCAACTGCTGGAACCTCGTCGCGCGGGCGTGTCTCGCATGCTCCCCATTCGCCCTCCCATCTGCGGTCGCCGAACCCCGGCCGTCACAGGTCCACACCTTCGCCTCGGTGACGGCGGCTGCGCCCGCCGAGACGATGGCCAGGCAGCGACGACGCCCTCGGATGCCCCGCCCCGACCGCACGGCACGAGCCGCGACAGCCGGGGCGACGCGTCATGCCGGTCGAGCCGTCGCCGGTCTCGGCCTTGCCACGGTCGCGCTCGCGTTCGTGGCCGCAGCCGCGGTGGGGTTCACGATGCTCGGCTGGGCCGGCGATCCCGGAACGGCGATCGTCGAGGCGGGCGACGTCCAGAGCCAGACCCCGACGGACCTCGTCGTCGCTCCGCTGACCGCGTCACCGACTGCGACATCGAAGCCGACGCCCAAGGCGACACCCAAGCCGAAGCCGGTGCACAGGTCGACTCCGCGGCCGACGGAGAAGCCGACGCCCCGGCCGACGCCGAAACCGACCCGGAAACCGACCCCCAAGCCGGCGCCGCTCGTGGCCTTCCTGTCGTGCTCCGTCAGTGGCCTCACGGTGAACTGCAGCGGTGACGCATCACGCAAGGACGCGACCTTCGCCTGGACGTTCGGTGATGGCTCGAGCGCATCCGGATCAAGCGTCGCGCACACCTACGCCGAGCCCGGGAGCTATAGCGTCGAGCTCACGGTGAGCGCCGGCGGTGACACCGCGAGCGACTCGACGAGCGCAGTCATCACGCCGCCCTGAGGACGGCGCCGTTGGTGACCCCCGAGGCACCAGGAGCAGTCCCGGGTCGACCCATCTACGTCATCTGTCGCGGTCACGTACCGACATCCGTCCAGGTTGACACCGACCGGACGCGCGCAATAGACTCCCCGTCGGCTCGCAAGTCGCGGGCGCGGATCTGACAAGGAGGCGGCTCGGATGATGACGAACACGACTCGTCTCCGCCGATGCGTTGCGCCTTTCCCGACCGGCGCACGCGGGAGATCTGTGCCCATCTCGAGCTAGCCGCTGGCGGCAGGACCGCCTTCCGGACAGACCACGAGCCGTGGGCCAGATCAGGGCCCCGGCTTTTTTGTTGCGATGCAACCATCCGCTGCGATGGCTGAGCCGCACCGAACCAGAGCCGCGAGCCCCGTCCCAATGAAGCGTCGGATGGCCCGCGGCTCGTTCCTTGTCCACCACCTCATCCCACCCACCTGGAGAACCCACGTGACCACGCTGATCAACCAACTGAAGACGCGACCGGTGGTCACGCCCGTCCAGCGCGAGGCCGCCGACTCGGTCCCGGCCCTGCTCATCGACGGCGTCAGCAAGTCGTTCGTGGTCGGTCGCAAGCGCAAGTCCGTCGCGGCCATCAGCGACGTCAGCCTCCGTCTCGAGCGCGGTGACATCCACGGCATCCTCGGCGCCAACGGCTCCGGGAAGTCGACCCTGATCCGCCTTATGTCCGGCCTGCTCACGCTCGACAGCGGCCGCGTGGAGGTCTTTGGCCTCGACCTGGAGCGCGACGAGCTGGCGGTCAAGCGGCTGATCAACCGGGTCAGCGTGGACGCCGCCTTCTTCAAGAAGCTCAGCCCGATGGAGAACCTGCTCTTCGCCGCCCGGCTGTACGGCCTCGACGGCGCGGACGCCCGGCACGACGCGATCTCGATCCTCGCCCGGCTGGGCATCAGCGAGAAGCGGGTCGGACGTCCGGTCGAGCAGATGAGCCGAGGGATGCAGCAGAAGGTCGCCATCGCGCGAGCCCTGCTAACCAGCCCGACGCTGCTCCTGCTGGACGAACCGACCACCGGCCTGGACCCGCGCAGCAAGCTCGACGTCCAGGCGTTCATCGAGGAGATCAATCAGACCCACGACGCGACCATCGTCCTGACGACCCACGACCTGGGAGAGGCGGAGCGCCTGTGTTCCCGGATCACCGTCCTCAACGACGGCCGGATCGTGGCCGAGGGCACCTCGGCAGAGCTCAAGGCCCTGACGGGTACGCGGCTCGGCCGGGAGGCAACCCTCGAGGACGTGTTCATGACCTACACGGGCCGCTCGCTCGACGACGACGTCGAGGAGGACGAGTCCGATGACGACGACTGACGAAGAAGGGAGGTGAGTGCCATGTATGCGCAGATGCTGATCGCGTCGGAGTTCCGACGTGTCCACCGGGACTGGGAGATCGAGGCGTCGAGTGACCGACGTGACGGCGAGTCCCGGTCGTCCATCCGCCGATCCATCGGCCGTCGCGTGATCGCGATCGGCCAGCGGATCGCCGCGGAGCCATCGCTGGAGCTGGCCGGGTCCCGATAAGGGACTCGGTCGGCTCCCGACCTCGAGGAGATCCTCAGATGACCATCGTCGCCCATGAGCTGAAGGCTTCCTACGCCTTCATCGAGCGCAACTTCTTCCTCACTCGCCGCTACTGGGGCTGGGAGATCGCCTTCCTGGTCTATTCCGTCGCGGGCGCGCTCTCCGTGTCGCTCATCGGTGCTGACCAGGGCAGCCCGGAGCTGCTGCTGATGCTGGTAGTCGGGGCGATCTTCTGGAACTACCTGTCGGTGGTGTTCAGCTGGATCGCCGAGACGATCTCCGTCGAACGCTGGGAGGGAACCCTCGAGTACACCTTCATGGCGCCCGTCCACCGCTCATCGCAGCTGCTCGGTTCGGTCGTCTACGCGATGCTCTACGGGCTGCTGCACACGGCCGTGATCATGGTCGCCATGGTCCTGTTCTTTCCGCAGCTGGACCTGTCCGGGGCGAATGCCCCGACGGCGATCTTGTTCGTGCTCCTTGGCTCGTTCAGCATCGTCGGGATCGGGATGATCGCGGCCATCCTGCCCCTGCTCTACGTCGAGCGCGGGGCGCAGATGGTGTTCGTCATCCAGTCATGTCTGCTGCTCGTCAGCGGCGTGTACTACTCGGTCGAGGTGCTGCCCGAGTGGATGCAGGTACTCTCGCGGCTGTCGCCCGCCACGTACGTCCTGGCCGGTGTCCGCGCCGGACTGGTCGATGGGACTCCGATCACCGAGCTGACCGCGTACATCTGGCCGCTCATCATCTCGGGGGTGGTGCTCATCCCGCTCGGGTTGTGGGCCTTCGGGCGAGCCGAGCGCTACGCCAAGCGCACCGGCAAGCTCAAGAGGGTCGGCTGATGACTTCGCCGGAGCGGCTGAACGCCTCGCCTGGCCTGGGCTGGGATCCGGGCTGGAGCGAGGCGTTCGCACCACACGCAGCCTCTGGCCGTTCGCCCGCCCGGGTCGTGGCCGTCCACAAGGAGACGTCCATCGTCCGCGATGGAGCGAGCCGCGAGCGCAGCGCCGTGGTCTCGGGCCGGTTCCGCCACGGCGCGCTCGTCGCCTCCGACTTCCCGGCTGTCGGTGACTGGGTGGCCCTGGAAGCGACGGCCACCGAGGCTGGACCCGACGATCAGGCCGTGATCGTCGCGATCCTGCCACGCCGCACGGCCTTCCGGCGGGCCGCGTCCGATGGCAGCCGTCGGTCGAGCGCGCTGCTCACCGACGAGCAGGTCATGGCCGCGAACGTGGACGTGGCGTTCCTGGTCGCCGGGCTGGACCTCGACTTCAACCCGCGTCGCCTCGAACGCTATCTCGCGGTCGCCTGGTCGAGCGGCGTCCAGCCGGTGATCGTACTCAACAAGGCTGATATCGCCGACGACCTGGAAGGTCGCCTCGTGGCGGTCGAGGCCATCGCGCCCGGTGTGCCGGTCGTCGTCCTCTCGGCGCTGACCGGCGAACGCGTCGCGGACCTCACGGCCCATCTCGGGCCGGGCCGGACGGCAGTCGTCCTGGGCTCGTCAGGCGTCGGGAAGTCGACGCTCGTCAACGCCCTGCTCGGCGAGGACCGCCAGGTCACCGGCGCCGTCCGCGAGCACGACTCGCGGGGCCGGCACACGACCACCCATCGCGAGCTGTTCGTCCTGCCGGGCGGCGCGCTGCTTATCGACACTCCCGGGATCCGCGCGCTGGAGGTATCCGGGGCGGACCAGGGCATGGATGCAGCGTTCGATGAGATCGCCGATCTCGCCGCCGCCTGCCGGTTCAGCGACTGCCGCCATGAGGGAGAACCCGGCTGTGCGATCGCTCGGGCGATCGGCGATGGCTCGCTGAGCGCCGAACGTCTGGCCAGCCACCAGAAGCTCGAGCGCGAGGCCGCGCACGTCGAGCGCAGGGGCGATCCGCGCGCCCGCGAGGAGGAGCGGCGTCGCTGGAAGGTGATCTCGAAGTCGGTAGATCGTCACATGGAGCGCAAGTACGGAGGTGACTGGCGATGAACGCCCCGACTGACGATCGGTCCGGGACCACTTGGGTGGACGTGCCGGAGGCACCACCCATCCCAGGTCTGCGCTTCCGACGGTCCCACCGTGACGATGCCGACTACGCCGCAGGTGCCCGGGTCGCCTGTGCCGCTGCCCTCGTCGACCAGATCCCCTGGCAGCCGACGCCGGAACACATCCGCGACGACTGGGAGCAGCCGTCCTCGCTCGACCCCATCGACGACCTGCTGCTCGCCGAGATCGACGGGACGGTCATCGGCTACGGAGCCGTCAGCCGCATGGTCCGCGACGGGGTCACCGTGTTCAGCCTGGACGGGAATGTCCATCCCGACCATCGGCGGCGCGGCATCGGTGGCGCCATCTTCGCCCACGGCCTTCGACGCGCGGAAGCGCGCGCGGCCACTGAACCGCCGGAGGCGGCGATCGACTTCGGTGCGTTCGCGCAGGAGACCGAGCACGCCTGCATCGCGATGATCGAAGCCAACGGCTTTCGACCGGTCCGCTGGTTCCACCTGATGGGCCGCGACCTCCGCCAGGCGATACCGGACGCGCCGCTGCCCGACGGCCTCGAGATCAGACCGATGACAGCGGACCACTATCGGGCTGTCCTCGACGCGGAGGCCGAGGCCTTCCGGGATCACTGGGGCGCGCACGACCCCACCCCCGAGACGTTCGACCAGACGTACGGCAAGAAGGAGTTCGAGCCGGACCTGTGGGTCGTGGCGTGGGCTGGTGACGAGGTGGCCGGCGTGGTCCAGAACTGGATCTGGGCGGACGAGAACGTCGCGCTCGGTGTGCGACGCGGCTGGCTCGAGCACATCAGCGTCCGTCGTCCGTGGCGCCGGATGGGCCTGGCCAGGGCGATCACCGCGGAGTCGCTGCGGCGCCTCGCGGCACGCGGGCTGGACGAGGGGATGCTCGGCGTCGATGCCGACAATCCGAACGGAGCGCTTGG
>CAYNGM010000069.1:0-9423 GCA_964396565.1 uncultured Anaerolineaceae bacterium
GCGGATCGCCGCGCCCTTGCCGTCGATGGCCGTGAGCTCCAGGTCCTCGGCGATCGGCTCATCGCGGCCTTGTCGGGGATTCCGAACCTCGCTGTGGCCGGGCTGCTCGTCGTGGTCGTCGTCTACCTGTGGCGGCGGTCCGCCGGCCGGTCGCGCAGAACGCCGGCGGAGGTGCCCGATGACCGCACGTAGTCGTCGCCGCTCGCAACGGCAGCGGCGCGGCCTCTCGCGCTGGCTGGGACCGGTGCCCGCGTGGCTCGCATTGGGGTGTGCGGCTGTGGCCGTCGTGATCATTGGGGTCGCCGCCGTCAACACGATCTCCGGTGCGCGTGACTTTGTCGACAGCGCTTCCGGCGGCGACACCAACGACGCGCCAGTCCTCCGCTACGACGTCGGCCAGCCCGGTGGGGGCGCGGAGGCACCCGACTTCGCTCTCCCGTCGAGCGCTGGACCATTCCGTCTGTCAGACCAACGGGGCAAGAACGTCCTGCTTTACTTCCACGAGGGCCTGATGTGCGCGCCGTGCTGGAAGCAGATCGACGACATCGAGGCCGATCTCGCAAAGTTCCGGGAACTTGGCGTCGACGAGATCGCCGCGATCTCGATCGACCCAGCAGACGCCCAGCAGCAGCGCGCCCAGCTGCGCGGGATCAGCTTCGCCGTGCTCGCGGACACGAACTTGGACGTGTCCCGCCTGTATGACGCGCTCAGCTACGGGATGATGGGCGGAACGCGCCCGGGCCACACGTTCGTCCTCGTCGGACCCGACGGGAACATCCGCTGGCGGGCCGACTACGGCGGTCCGCCCGACTTCACGATGTACGTTCCGAACGCGACGGTGCTGGCCGAGCTCCGGCGGGCGATCGCGGGGGCTGGCTAGGTGTGCCGAGATTCTCGCAGACGGAATGGGCGACCAGCGAAGTAAGTCGAGGCCATGACACCGATGCCCAGGCGCGCTCGAGGCGTTGTCGTCGGCGTCACGCTCGCCGTGCTCCTTGGCCTGGCCGGACCGCCCGCCGCCCTGGCCCACGCTGAACTCGTCAGCTCGACGCCCGCGGACGGCGCCGAGCTCACGACCCCACCAACCGAAATCCGGCTCGTCTTCAGCGAGGCGCCCCAGCTCGACAGCCTGTCCGTTCGGCTGTTCGACCGGCGCGGGACGGAGGCCGCGCTCGGTGAGCCGACGCCGGGTCCGCTCCCGACAACCATCATCATCCCGATCCCGACCGACCTTCGACCGGGACCGTATACGGTCGTCTGGTTGGTCGTGTCGGCGGAGGACGAGCATCCGGAGACGAAGGAATTCGTGTTCGGTGTCGGCGAGCCGCCCGGGGCACCGAGCGTCACGGCCGGCGATCTGTCCGACGTGGCGGGCAATCCGCCGCTGCCGACGGCGACCCTGCTGGCGATCCTCGGGCTCACCCTGATGCTCGGCTCGGCCGTCCAGGCGCGCTTCTTCGGACTCGATCGGCCGAAGGTCGCGCGGCTGGCGCTCGTTGGTGCCGCCACTTCGGCGTCTGCGTTGCTCGTGAAGGCCGTTGGTGCGCCTCGGGCTGCGGCGACCATCAGCGACGGCTCGGCAGGTCCGTTCAACGGCATCGATCCGGCCGACCTGACCAGGATCGGACTTCTCGGAGTCTTCGTCGCGCTGGTCGTGGTGGCGGGACGATCTCCAGCCGGGACCGCTCGCCGACGATTGTGGCTCGGCGGAGTCCTCGCCGGCGTTGGACTGGCGTGGCTCCAGGCCACCAGTTCGCATGCCGCCGGAATCGGGATCCTGCCGTGGGTCAGCCTCGCGTGGCAGGGCATCGACGTCGCGATCAGCGAACCGGCTCTCTACTCCTGGTTCGGAAATGCATTCGAGGTAGGCCGACAGCTCAACGTCCTCGTCGCCACGGTTCATGCCGTAGCCGTCGGCGCCTGGGTCGGCAGCCTGCTCGTCGTGACGCTGGCGGGACTCTCGCCCGACGAGCTGACGGCCTGGCATCCGCGCTTCTCGCGTTTCGCCCTGCGCGCGTTCCTGGTCGTCGCCGCAACCGGCGTGTATCAGGCGATCCTCTACCTGCCGAGTCCGGCGGCCTTGGTCGATTCGGAGTACGGGCGGGTCCTCGTCGCCAAGCACGTCTTTGTCGCCGGCGTGCTCGCGATGGCCGCGCTCAATCGGTTTGTCGCGGGACCCGTGCTTCGACGGGCGGCCGACCGCGCCGGCGCCATCGCTCGCGCGCGCCGAGCGATCCGTGCTGAGGCGCTCATCGGGATCGGTGTCCTGGCCGCAACCGGGTTGCTCGCGACGACGGCCCCCGGGCGGCCCGCGACGGCCATCTTCCTGCGGCCCGACATCGTCGCCGGCTTCAGCGAGCGCATGGCGACGATCACGGCGAACCGACCAGGGTTCGCGCTTCGGGTCACGCCGGTTTCGGCGACACAGCAGCAGTTCGAGCTGACCGCAACCGGGCCGCTGGCACCCGAGCCCACGCTCCGGTTCGATGCGTCGAGCGAGAAGGTGACCCGGTCGCTCGCCCTTCGACCCGATGGGGCGGCGTGGCGGACCGAGGGCCTCGCGTTCCCGCGGGACGGTGCCTGGTCAGCATCGGTCTCGCTCGCCGACGGTGGCACGGTGGCGTTCGAGCTCGAGGTGGCCTTCGGCCGCGTGGCGCCCTTTGACCCGGGCGCTCGCGGTGCCTGGGACGCGGCAATCGAGCGAACGAAAACCGACATGCGCTCGGCCCAGATGATCGACCAGCTGACCGACGGCCTGTCGGTCATGCTGTTCGGCTCCCACGAGTTCGAGGCGCCTGATCGCGAGCGGTTCGACATCCAGGGCCGCTTCAGCTCCATCACAACGGACGGGCGCCGCTACACACGGGAGGCAGGATCGACCGACTGGAAGGTCCAGGATGCTGGGCCCCTCGGTTGGCCGTCGTTCGACTTTCTCCGCGCTGCGATCGGCGTGACGGTCGAAGGGGAGGCCAGCCAGGCCGGCAGGCGCTGCCAAGTGTTGGTCGGGACCGACCCGCAGTCGGACGTGACGTATGAGATCTGGGTGGGCCAGGACGACGGGATGATCCACCGCCTCGTCATGGGCCTGCCCGGGCACTACATGGTCAACGCCTACTACGACGTCAACGAACCGGTCGACATCGAGGCGCCGGCGACCGCAGTCCCGGCGCCCTGAACGCGGTCATGGCCCGGGCCAGGTTCGGCCGCCATCGCTCGATCGGAAGAGGTCGGTCGTCCGGGTAACGGCGGCAATCGTCCGCCCGTCGTCGGACAGCGCGATCGCGAATGCCGGCCCGGGAAGCTTGATGGTCGTCCATGTCGCCCCGCCGTCCTCGGACCGGAGGAGGCCGTCCGAGACGCCTAGCGTGACGACGCGCCCGTCGGGGGTGGCGGCGATGCTGTAGGTCGGAAAAGCTTCCGGCTGCGAGACCGGGCTCCAGGTACGACCGCCGTCGGTGCTTCGAGCAAAGCCCGCGAATGGCTCGATCCCGATGAGCGCTACAGATGAGCCGTCGGTCGTCGCCACTATGAACGGGATGTGGCCGTCGTACACCTTCGTCCAGTGTGTCCCGCCGTCGGCCGACTCGTAGACGCCGCCCTCGGCGAGATAGGCCCACATCCGACGCGCGTCGAGCGGGTCGCGCGCGAACGCGTGGATGTCGATGTTCGGGAGGTCGGCCGTGATGGGCGCCCATGTCCGCCCGCCATCAGCGCTGCCGACGAACACCTCGTGGCCCGCAATGACGATTGAGCCGTCCGCTGCCGGGCGCATGCCCATGGCGTCGGCGGACACCGGCAGGGGATCCCACGACCGTCCGCGGTCCTGCGACTCGAGGATGCCCCCGTGATGTCCGAAGTAGAGGCGCTCGGTCGACCCCGACGCGAAGGCCAGCGAGTGGACGTCGTCGGTTCCGAGTCGCGCCCAGGGCACCGGGTTGCCCGGCGCAAAGGGTCGGAGGACCGCGACGGTCACGATCAGCAGTCCGGCCGTGACGCCGACGGCGATCAGGGTCCGGCCGGACGGTCGCCTCACGGGCTTGGCTGCGGCAGGATCGTCTCTAGCGACGAGGCGAGCAGGTCTGGCGGCAGCTCGCCGAAGGCCCAATCGCGGACGATGCCGTCGCGGTCGATCCAGTAATGGACCGGCAGCGCGAGTGCTTGGTACTCGTCGGCGACGATCCCGTCATCGTCGACGACGATCGGGTAAGAGACCCCAACCTCGCGGGCGTAGGCTCGCATGCTCTCGGGCGAGTCACGGACGCCGATACCAAGGATCACCAGGCCATCGTCGGCATGATCGAGGTTGAAGCCCTCGAGCCTGGGCATCTCGGTCCTGCACGCCGGACACCAGGGCGCCCAGAAGTTGACCCATACGGGCGCGCCTCGGAAGTCGGAGAGTCGGACCGCCTCGCCCTCAGGCGTCAGAAGCTCGAAGTCGGGCGCGAGCTGACCCACGTCGATGCCCGTCTCGGGGACTTGCGTTTGTGCCGGAGCGGTCGCATCGATTGACGGCCTCATCGTGACGGCGACGCTCCCCCCTGCTGTCTGGCCAGCTGCGGCGGCGAGCGACGGCGATGGGCTCGTGGACTCGGCAAGTCCGCCAGTCCCCAGCGGGAGCGCCACCGCGGCGACCACCAGTAGCGCAGCGACAGCGACACCGACGGCGACGCCTGCGGTCCGGGCTGATCGCAACGGGCCCTCCCTCGAATGAACTACTACACTGCGTGTGGTATGAGCGAGTATACGAGTGCGGCCCCGACGGACGATCCGACCGACCTGCCTGGCACCGATGCCGGCGACCAGTCGGTTGAGATCGCCAAGGCGGGATCACCCCGGCCGACTCGACGAACACTCATCGGGCCGTATACCGCCCGCCAGCTCGGGCTCGTGAACGCCATTGTCGTCGGGGCGGCCATCGTGCTCTTCGTCGCGACGCGTCCGCTCGGGAGCGTCGAGCCGGCGACATTCCAGCCAGGCGCCAGCTTCTATCGCATCTCGGCCGAGACCCAAGGCCTCCAGCTCGGCCAGCGAGCACCGGACTTCACCGGCATGAACGGCGATCAGGAGGTGCGCCTAACCAATCTCGATGGCCGCGAGATCCACCTGGCCGACTTCTCCGGTAAGCCGGTCTGGGTGGTGTTCTGGGCGACGTGGTGCCCGCCGTGCCAGCAGGAGACGCCCGACATCCGGGCGGTCTATGAGGCGTATCGCGACGCAGGCCTCGTCGTCGTCGCGGTCGACGTCCAGGAGGATGTCGACACCGTGCGCCGCTATGTCCAGACCTACGGCCTCGGCTACCACGTTGGCCTTGACACGTATGCGGCGATCATGAAGACGTACGGCGTGTTCGGGCTGCCGACCCACTACTTCATCGATCGCCAGGGCGTCATCCGCGATCGCTACTTCGGCCCGCTCAAGCGCGACCAGATGGAACAGCGCATCGACCTGATCAGCCAACCATAAGGAGCACCAAGCGTGTCAAAGAAGCGCCGAGGGTATGCCCGCCGACAGCCAGATCCACCGTCCCGTCGGCCGTGGCGCGCGATCGTCGTCGGTGGCGTGGCGGTTGCCGCCGTTGCCGCCATCGGCCTGGCCGTCGTCCTGAATGGCGGTGGCCGGTCGGCCGTCGGCGAGGCCACCGCGTGGTCGACGCTGGGAACTCCAGATGTCCATTCGCTCGCCTTCGACCCGGCCGACCCGCAGCACCTCTATTTCGGCCACCACGGCGGGCTGCTCGAGACGAGGGACGGCGGGCGGAGCTGGCAGGGCACGGCACTGCGTGGCGCCGACGCGATGAATGTCGCGCCGCCTGCCGATGGCTTCTTCCAGATCGCCGGTCACAACGTCTACATGGAGACGACCGATGGCGGCCAGTCATGGCATAACGTGCCGAACAACCTGCCCGGTCTCGATCTCCACGCGTTCGTCGCGGACCCCACTGACCCGTCCCACGCCTGGGCGTTCTCGGCCGGGTTCGGCCTCTTCGAGACCTCCGATCGGGGTCGGACGTGGGAACTGCGCCAGCCCGGCAGCTGGGGTGCCCTGGCGTCGTTCGTGGAGGGCGGCAAGACGATCCTCGTCGGCGTCGGATCAAGCGGCCTCGCCCGGAGTGATGACGGCGGCGGCACCTGGACGGCCCTCGGGCAGCCGAACGGCCAGCTTGCGAGCCTCGCCGCTAGCGCCGATGGCGCCGTCCTGTACGCAGGCACAACCAAGGGCGTGAGCCGATCAACGGACGGAGGTCGGACCTGGACCCAGACGGGGCTCGAGACCGTGGCAGTTACTGTCGCCACCGACCGGCAGGATTCGAACGTCGTCGCCGTGGTCGACGACCAGACTCGCTTCTTCCGCTCGGCCGACGGCGGGACAACCTGGTCCGGCCCGGAAACGACCGAGTAACCGCTCACTCGTCTCCCACATCAATGCGCTCGAACTTGTCGGCCCATCCGTCTCGCGGGTCGGTCTTCAGCGAGGGCTCACTCTCCTCTAAGGTCCGGCTCAGCTTCGCTCGCCACGCTTCCTCGTGCTACGCCACGTAACGTGAGGATCATGCATGCCGACCTACCGCCGCCTTCCTATCCCGGTCGCCGTGGGCGCCGGAGTCGCCCTGGGGCTCGTCGCCGCGCTCACCTGGGCGTCGCTGACGTCCGGCCAAGGAACGGTCCCGGCCGCCACGTCGGCCGACCGAGCTTCCCTCGAGCAACTGCTTGCCGAGCGGACGGTGACGCCGACGAGCCAGACTCGCCGCTTTGACCTCACGGTCAAGGAGGCGGACTGGGAGCTCCTCCCGGGCGTCGTCACCCGGGCCGTGACGTTCAACGGGACGGTGCCGGGCCCGACGATCCGGGTGACCGAGGGCGACACGGTCGAGATTGCGGTCACCAACACGCTGGACGAGCCGACGTCGATCCACTGGCATGGCCTCCATGTTCCGAACGACCAGGACGGCGTCGGGGGTATCACCCAACCCATGATCGCTCCCGGAGAGACGTTCGACTACACGTTCATCGCGCCGCACGCCGGGACCTTTATGTACCACGCACACGGCACCAGCAGCCGGGAGCAGATCGACCGAGGCTTGTACGCGCCGTTCATCATCGATCCCGCCGGCGGAGACGCGATCGCGGCCGACAAGGAGGTCACCCTCACGATCGGCAACTGGATGGTCGGCGACGGAGCCGGGGATATGCCCGGAATGGATATGGCCGCTGACACCTCGATGAGCATGGAGTACGACTACTTCACGATCAACGGGAAGTCGTTCCCCGCCACCGAGGCGATCGAGGTGGAGGAGGGCCAGCTCGTCCGACTCCGGTTCCTCAACCCGAGCCAGACCATCCACCCGATGCACCTTCACGGCATGGACATGGCGGTGGTCGCCAAGGATGGCGAGCCGCTTGCCGAGCCCCAGCGGATCAACACCCTCGACCTTGGGCAGGGCGAAACTTATGACGTCGTCTTCCTCGCCGACAACCCAGGGACGTGGCTCCTCCATTGCCACGACCTGCACCATGCGTCGAACGCCGGGCAGGAACCGGGAGGCCTGATCGTCGCGATCACGGTCAAGCAGAAGGACGGCGCCGGGTCGCCGTCGCCAAGCGCGGCGCCCGCCTCCGCAGGTCCGACCGACGCGCCGTCCCATACGATGACTCCGGAGATGACCCAGATGCCCGGGATGGGCGACATGCCCGGCATGACTCACTGACGGAGACTGGATCGCCATGAGCGAGTCGACGCGCATCCTCGTCGTCGATGACGACGCGAAGATCCGGACCGTGGTTCGCCGCGGTCTGGCCTACGAGGGCTATCGGGTCGTCGAGGCGGGCAGCGGCGAGGAAGGTCTCGAGAAGGCCCGCGAGCACCTTCCGGATCTCGTCATCCTCGATGTCATGATGCCCGGGATGGACGGTCTCGAAGTCACCCGTCGGCTCCGATCGTCGGGTGACGAGATCGCGATCCTCATGCTCACCGCACGCGACGAGGTCAAGGATCGAGTCGAGGGCCTCGAGACCGGCGCCGACGACTATCTCGTCAAGCCGTTCAGCTTCGAGGAGCTCCTCGCCCGGGTCCATGCGCTGCTGCGGAGGCGGACGACCCCGTCGGGCGAGCTGCTCCGTTTCGCGGACCTCACCCTCGACGTCGACGCCCGGGAGGCGAGTCGGTCTGGTCGGACGATCGAGCTGACGACGACCGAGTTCAACCTCCTCCTGCTGTTCCTGCGCCACCCGCGCAAGGTCCTGACCCGCGACCTGATCATGGAGCACGTCTGGGCATACGACTTCGAGGGCGAATCGAACGTCCTCGAGGTATATGTGCGCTACCTGCGCAGCAAGCTCGAAGCGAGCGGTGAGGCGCGGCTGATCCACACGGTCCGCGGCGCCGGCTACGTCCTCAAGGAGTGATGCCTCTCCCGCGGCGGCGATCCATTCGTACCCGGCTGGCTCTGATCTACACCGGGCTCCTCGCCGCGGCCCTGATCGCCTTTGGATCCGGTGTGTTCGTCATCCTCCGCGATGAACTGGAGGGCGCCTTCAACGAGAGTCTGATCGCCAACGCCGAGCACGCTGGCGGCGCATTCGCCCAGGACATCGACGCGGGTGGTGTCCTTCAGGCGTCGGAACGGCTCATCGAGCAACTCGCCTCGACCGGCGGGCGCGTCGTCGTCCTCGATCCGGGCGGCGCGGTTCTCGCCGACTCAGCGGAGTCGGGAGCCGGCCAGCTGCCGCTCACGCAGGACGACCTCACCCAGGCGGATCGCCACACGCACGCGATCCGGGAACTCGCTGCCAACGGCGACGACCTCCGCCTGACGGTCGAGCCCGTCGTCGCGCCGGGCGGCCAACGAGTCGGTTATGTCGCCTGGGCAGACTCGACGCGGCCGCTGCGCGATCTGCTAGCCACCGTCAGCAGCGCACTCCTCGTTGGCGGCGCGCTCGTCATCGCGCTGGCCCTGGCCGGCGGGCTCATTCTCGCGAGACGCGCCCTCGAGCCTGTGGCCGATGTCACGGAGACGGCGCGGGCGATCTCACTCTCTGGCGACTTCGCGGCACGCGTGGAGGGCGCCCAACGAGGCGACGAGGTCGGCGAACTGGCGGCCGCGTTCAACGAGATGCTCGAGGCGCTCGAGCACAACCACCAGACCCTCCAGCGGTTCCTCGGCGACGCCTCGCATCAGCTCCGGACGCCCGTGACGACCATCCGGGCCAACCTCGACCTTGCCCAGCGCCCCGGTCTGCCGGACGCCGAGCGCCAGGCGATCCTGGCCGACGCCCGCGATGAGGCGGAACGGATGGGACGGCTGATCGGCGATCTCCTGGCGCTCGCCCGAGCGGAATCCGGGGCCCGGCTCGAGTTCGCGGCTGTCGAGCTCGACGCCCTGCTCGTCGAATCGGTCCAGCGCGAGCGCCTGGCTGCCCCGCATGT
>CAYNGM010000070.1:0-9342 GCA_964396565.1 uncultured Anaerolineaceae bacterium
CGGGAGGCGCTCGTCGCGCTCGTCGCTGCGCGTGCTTCCGGTGACGCGACCGCGCCGGCGCTGGTCTCCGAGCCGGACCTGTTCCTGCGCCTGTGCGTCGCTCCGACGATCGGCGTGACCGGGACGAAGGGCAAGACGACCACCTCGTCGCTGGCGGCCGGGATCCTCGCCGCCGACCCGTCACACCCGGTCGTCCTGGGTGGCAACATCGGCGTGCCCATCGTCGAGCGGCTGCCCGAGCTGACGCCGCGCCACAGGGTCGTCTACGAGTTGTCCGAGCTTCAGCTGCCGACCCTGTCGCGTGGCACCACGGTCGCGCTCTACACCAACGTCACCTCCGACCACCTCGACCGGCACGGCTCGCTGGCGGCCTATCGGGCGGTCAAGCACCGGCTGGCCGAGCTGGTCGATCCGGACGGAGCACTGATCCTCAACGCCGAGGATCCGGTGGTCGTCGCCTACGCGGCGATCGGTCGGGTGCCAAGCGTCCTGTACCGGCGAGAAAGTCCGTTGCCCGGTGGCGTCGGCGTGGTCGATGGCTGGATCGTGGCAGCGGGTGTCGAGCGGCTGCCACTCGCCGGCGGCGGGACGGCCGCGACCGGACCCGGTGGCCGGATCATGCCGGTCGGCGAATTGGCCATCCCCGGTGACCACAACCTCGCCAACGCCCTCGCGGCCGTCGCCGCCGGGCTGCTGTTCGGGGTCGCGCCGGATGCGATCCGATCGGCGGCCGCAGCCTTCAGCGGCGTCGAGCATCGGCTGGAGTCGGTCGGCCTGCTCGATGGCGTCCGCTTCGTGAACGATTCGCAGGGTACGCAGCCCGATGCCGTCATCGCCGCTCTTCGTGCCTTCGAAGCACCGGTCGTGCTGATCGCCGGCGGTCGCGACAAGGGGATCGACCTGTCCGCGCTGCCGCCGGTCGTGGCGGAGCGAGCGATCGCCGCCGTGCTCATCGGAGAGAGCGGTCCGGACCTCGAGCGTCGCTTCCGGGCGGCCGGCCTCGAACGGACCGAGCGAGCGACATCGCTTGACGAAGCGGTCGTCGTCGCCGATGCGATCGCGCGCGGGGCGCTCGAGACGGCGGGGCCGGCGAGCGGCCCGGCGACGGTCCTGCTGAGCCCGGCCGCAGCGAGCTTCGACATGTTCGTGGACTACGCGGCGCGCGGACGCGCCTTCAAGGCGGCCGTCGCCCGGCTGGTCGCAGGACGAAGGGGGAGGGAAGCGTGAACCTCGCACCGCCGATCCCGCGGTTCGGACGCGGTCCGAGCCGCGATGCCGATCCCACCCCGGTGACCGACATCGAGGTTCGTCGGACGGCCAACCGTTCGCCGGCCAAGTCGCCGACCCAGGTCCTCCAGCGTGAGCGGCACCAGCCCGACCTGCTGATCCTGGTCGTGGTCGTGGCGCTGACCGCGATCGGCATCCTGATGGTCTACTCGTCGTCGGCGATGCGCGGCTACGTCATCGAGGATGACACCTTCGCGACCGTCGGCCCGCAGATCCAGTGGGCGCTGCTCGGCGTGGTCGCGATGATCGCGATGATGCGCGTGGACTATCGATACCTGCGTCTTGCGTCGCTGCCGTTCCTGGCCATCTCGATCGCCCTGCTCGGGCTGGTCTTCGTCGACCAGTTCAACATCGTCGTCGGCGGGTCGGCGCGCTGGCTGAAACTGCCAGGGCTCCCGGCCATCCATCCGGCCGAGATCGCCAAGCTCGCCCTGGTCATCTACCTCGCCCACTGGTTCGCCAAGCGCGGCACCAGGATCCGCGGCTTCTGGGGCGGCACCGTGCCGTTCCTGGTCATCCTCGCGCCGATCTGCCTGCTCGTCTTCAAGGAGCCCGACCTCGGGACGACCACGGTCATCACGCTGACCGGCTTCCTGATGTTCTTCGTCGCCGGGGCGAACCTGGTCCATCTCGGCACGCTCCTCTCGGGAGCGTTCATGGCGGCCATCTTCATCGGGCTGCGCGGATACCAGATGGATCGGATCAGGACGTGGCTCGATCCGTGGTCGGACCCGCTGGGTGCAGGTTTCCATACCGTGCAGGGCCTGCTTGCCCTCGGTGCGGGTGGGCTCGTCGGGCAGGGGCTGGGTCAGAGCATGGTGTCCGTGCCCAACGCCTTCAACGACTTCATCTTCGCCGAGGTCGGCCAGGAACTCGGACTGGTCGGCGCGCTCGTCGTGATCGTCCTGTTCGCCGGTCTGGCGTACGCTGGGGCGAAGGTCGCGCTGGCGGCCCCCGACACTTTCGGCGCCCTGCTGGCCGCGGGCATCACCGGCTGGCTGTGCATCCAGGCATTCATCAACATCGCGGTCGTGGTGACGCTGGTGCCGATCACCGGTATAACCCTGCCGTTCCTGAGCGCTGGCGGGTCATCGCTCATCATCAGCTTCGCAGCGATCGGGATCCTGCTGTCGATCTCGCGCGAGACCATCGAGAAGGGGACCTGGAACGACGATGCGAGTGCTCATCGCGGGGGGCGGTACGGGCGGACATATCTACCCGGCGCTGGCCGTCGCCCGGTCGCTGCGCGCCAGACCGGACGTCGCTGAGCTTCGCTGGCTGGGCGGTCATCGGGGGCTGGAGGGCGCGATCGTCCCGAGCGCCGGTATCCCGCTGCGTCGACTCGCCCTGCGCTCGCTGCGGACGGTCGATGCCGACGTCCACGTGGTCATCGACCCGCTGCGGCTCGCTGTATCGGTCCCCCAGGCCGGGGCGATCCTGGCAGCTGAACGACCGGCAGCCATCTTCACGACCGGTGGCTACGTCGCGGTCCCGGTGCTCATCGCCGCCGCCCCGCTCGGTATCCCGGTCGTGCTCTGGGAGGGCAACGTGATCCCTGGGCGCGCTGTCCGCTCGACCGCCCGGCTCGCTGACGCGATCGCCGTGTCCTTCGAGGCGACCTGCGGGGCGCTGGCGGCCGCCACGCATGGCCGCCCCTGCTACGTCACCGGAACGCCGATCCGCGACACGCGTGAGGTGGACCGAGAGGCAGCACGGCGCCGCCTCTCGATACCTGATGGAGTGCGCGTCCTGCTCGTGTTCGGCGGCTCCCAGGCGGTCCGCCGCTTCAACACGGCCGTCGCGGCCGCCCTGCCGCGGCTCGTCGAGCGGGTCGCGGTGATACATGTCACCGGTGAGGACGGCTACAGCGCAGCGCTTGGCGCCCGCGAAGTGCTCCCGGCCGAACTGCGCAACCGCTACCAGCCTCATCCGTTCCTGCGCGACGACATGCTCACCGCGCTGGCCGCCGCTGACCTGGTGGTCGGTCGTGGCGGTTCGTCCACGCTGGCCGAGACGACGGCCCTTGGCCTGCCCATCGTGGTCGTCCCATACCCCCACGCGGCGGGGCACCAGCGCGCCAACGCTCGTTCTCTGGTCGCGGCCGGCGCCGCCCGGCTGGTGGACGACGAAGACTTCGATGCCGATGCCCTGCTCGATGCGGCGCGCATCCTCGATGAACCGGCGGTCCATCTCGCGATGTCGGCCGCGGCCCGCGAGCTCGGCCGGCCCGGCGCCGCCGATGCGGTCGCCGAACTGGTGGTTGCCGCCGCCGAGCGGCGTCCGTGGCCTGATCTGGTCGCCATCGAACGCCGCTCCCGGGGCGCCGCAGCATGACCATCCCGGAGCCCACCACCGAACCGGCGGGCGCCCCGACCTTCGACGCGCTCGCGACGGGAACGGAGATCCAGCGCCGGATCGGCATCAAGACCTCGCGTGACGAGCCACTCGCGCGGTTCACGACGATGCGTGCCGGTGGCCCGGCCGACCTCTTCGCCACCGTTCGCAACGCGTTCGAGTCGCGGGCGCTGGTCCGCTTCGCCCGTTCGCGCTCGATCCCGTACTTCGTCATGGGTCGCGGCAGCGATCTCGTCATCAGCGATCGCGGGATCCGCGGTCTGGTCATCCAGGTGCGGGCCGAGGCGTCGCGCATCGACGGCGATCGCTACGTGGCCGAATCGGGTGTCCCGATGGCCCGGGCGGCCACAGAGACCCAGCGTGCCGGGCTGACCGGCCTCGAGTTCGGGCTGGCCATCCCGGGCACCGTCGGTGGTGCCGTGTGGGCCAACGCCGGCGCTCATGGCGCCGACATCGCGAGTGTCCTCGAATCGGCCAGGCTGCTGCTCGCCGATGGGACCGAGGCGGTGGTTCCGGCGAGCGACCTTCGTCTGGCCTACCGCGACTCCCGGCTCAAGCACCCGTCGGGGACCGGCCTCACGGAGTTCGTGCTCGAGGCGACGTTCCGACTGGAGCATGCCGATGCCGACACGATCAAGGGCCGTCTCGACGACATCCGCCGCTGGCGCCAGGCCCACCAGCCGCTCGGGGTGCCGTCCGCGGGCAGCGTCTTCCGGAACCCGCCCGGCGACTCCGCCGGCCGGCTGATCGACTCGGCCGGACTCAAGGGCGTGCGCATCGGCGGCGCTTCGGTGTCGGAGAAGCACGCCAACTTCATCATCAACGACGGGCGGGGATCGGCGGCCGATATCCGCCGGCTGCGCGACCTCGTCCACGCGACCATCCTGGAGCGCGACGGGATCGACCTCGTGGATGAGATCTCGTTCGTCGGGGATTGGTCCGGCTGGCCGTGGCCCGAGGATGCCCCATGACCGGATCCGAGGCTGGCGGGGCCGCCCGCGAGGTCGCCGTCCTGTTCGGCGGCCCATCCGCAGAGCACGATGTGTCCGTCGTCTCCGGGACCGCCATCGCCGAGGCTCTCGTCGACGAGGGGTTCGCCGTCAGGCAGTGGTATCTCGCGCTCGATGGCGGCTGGTGGTCGCTGCCGGAGGGACACCGTCGCGAGGGACGCCCGGCGAGTACCTACGACGAACCGGCGGACCTCGGCGCGACCGGCCCGCTGCCGATCGGCCGTGCCCTGGAGCGGCTCGCCTCCGGGTCGCCACCACCGGTCGTCTTCATCGCCCTGCATGGACCATTCGGCGAGGACGGGACCATCCAGGGTGCCCTCGAGGCCGTCGGGTTGCCTTACACCGGAGCCGGTATCGCGGCGAGTGCCCTGGGCATGGACAAGGCGTTGTTCAAGCGGATGTGCCGCGGGCTGGGTCTGCCGGTGACCGACTGGCGTGAGATCCGCGCCGCTCGCTGGGCATCCGATCCCGATGCCATCCGAGCGGAGCTCACGGCGTTCGCCGCCGGCGCGGGCGATCCGCGCCTGATGGTCAAGCCGGCACGCCTGGGGAGCAGCGTCGGGATGACCCTTGTCCACGGCGCAGACGAGCTCGGCGGGGCCCTCGATCTCGCGTTCAGGTTCGATGACCTGGCGATCGTCGAGGCCTACCTTGCCGGAGCGCGCGATCTCGAGGTGTCGGTCATCGGCAACGACCCGGCAGCGATCGAGATCTACGGACCTGGTGAGATCGTCAGTGGCCGCGAGTTCTACGACTACGCGGCGAAGTACACACCGGGTCTGTCGGAGACCTCGACACGGGCGGAGGTGAGCCCGTCCCAGCGAGCACTGCTGCACAAGCTGTCGCGTGATGTCTACCGCGCCGTCGGCGCCGAGGGCTTCGCCCGGATCGACTTCCTGGTGGCCGGCGAGCGTGTCGTCGTGTCCGAGATAAACACCATCCCCGGGTTCACCCCGATCAGCCTGTTCCCGACGATGCCGGCCGCGGCCGGTTACACGTTCGGCGCCGTGTGTCGGCGGATAGTCGAACTCGCGCTGGAGCGGCATGCCGGTCGGACCAGGACGACCGTGACCGCGGCCGACCTGCCGCGCTGACATCGTGGTGACATCGTGACCGAGCGAGGGGGACGTCCCGGACCGCGGCGGCCACCCGGGGCGCGGCCGTTGTCCCGCCGGACCGGGGTGACTGGAGCAGGGGGAGTTCGCCGGACCCGACCAGTCCGACGCGCATCGGCCGGCCTCTCGCCGATCCGCGCCGGAGCGCTGCTCGGGATGCTCCTCGCGCTGGCCGCCATCTACGGGGTGGCCAACTCCGGCGCGTTCAGCTACCGGCACCT
Source organism: uncultured Anaerolineaceae bacterium (assembly GCA_964396565.1). Classification (GTDB taxonomy): domain Bacteria; phylum Chloroflexota; class Limnocylindria; order Limnocylindrales; family CSP1-4; genus SPCO01. The sequence continues at coordinate 5,989 of CAYNGM010000070.1, forward strand.
GCGCATCGAAGGCGCGACGGTGACCGATACGAGCGCCATCGAGGATGCCCTGGCCCCGGTGCGTGGACAGAACCTGTTCATGCTGTATACCCCGCCACTCCGCGCGACCGTCGCGTCGCTGCCCACGGTCCGCGATGCGGCTGTGACCGTACGACTCCCCGACACCCTCGTCGTTCGGCTCGACGAGCGCGATGCCATCCTCATCTGGCGAGTCGGGGAGCGCCGCTACCTGGTGGACGCTGAGGGAAATCTGTTCGGGATGCTCACCTCGGAGGAGCCCACCGGCGGGCCGCCACTCCCGGTCGTCGAGGATCGGCGTGCTGCCTCGGCCGGGCTGTCGATCGGAACACGACTCGATCCGGTCGACCTCGATGCCGCGACGCGCCTGGCATCGCTGGTGCCCGACGACGTCGGCAGCACCGCTCAGCGGCTCGACGTGTCGGTCACCGACCAGAGCGGCTTCGTGATCAGGGCTCCAGGGCCAGGCTGGGCTGCCGTCTTCGGCTTCTACACCCCGACCCTGCGCACCCCCGCGCTCATCCCCGGCCAGGTCCGCCTGCTGCGCAGCCTGCTGCTCGACCGCGAGGCGACCGTGGAGCGGATCATCCTCGCGTCGGATACCGACGGCACGTACATCCCGCGTCCGACCCCGACACCCGGCCCGTCAGCCAGCCCATCGGCATCACCGGGATCCTGATCCGACACGTCGCCCGGCCCCGACCGACCGCCTGTTCCGCCCCGTCCCGACCGATACGCCCGCTGATGTCGATCAGATCCTCGATCGGGCGCTCCATGAGCTGGCCGGCGATGGCGTCCTCGTGGAGTGGCTGCTGCGGGCCGCCGGCCGAGCGGTGCCGTCCAGGTGACGACGATCCTGAACAAGGAGGGCCCTGATCGGCCGTCCATGGCCGACTTCGGCGAAGACATCGGCCCTGTGGACGACAGACCTCGCGAATGTCACGGCGCTGCGGCCGTCATGTCGTCACCCAGACAACGTCCGGATCAGATCGAGCGCCCTTGTTCAGAATCGTCGTCGTGTAGACGACGCGGCGCCGACCTTGCCATGCGGCGCCGACCTTGCCATGCGGTGCCGACCTTGCCATGCGGCGCCGACCTTGCCATCAGTGCCGCCGCGCGTGACGGCGAGCGGGCCCGGCCCGACCCGGCCTGCACAGGTCAGGTCCTTGCGCTCGACTCATGGTTCGGGTACGGTTCGCCCGAACGAAAGGAGGTGATGTGCAGTGATCGACAGTACGTGTAGCTGCACCACCTCGCAGGAGATGGCCGTCTAGTCGGACACCCTGTGGGTGGGAACGCAACTCGAACGCCGGCCCGCAGGGGCCGGCGTTCGTGCGCAACACCACCTTCGACCCGATGATCGCGCCGAGGACTCCCTCCCAGGATGGGGGCCGTCGCGGACCGACCATCCCATCCCGAGGATCCACCCATGCGCGACGACGCCACCGTCGCCCTCAATCGACGAGCCCGTCACGAGTTCACCATCGACGAGACGTTCGAGGCCGGCCTCGTGCTGACCGGGACCGAGATCAAGTCGATACGTGCGGGCAAGGCCAACATCGCCAACGCCTATGCCCGGATCGAACGCGGCGAGGCGTGGCTGATCGGCGCGGACATCGCCCCGTTCGAGGGTGGCAACCGCTACAACCACGACCCGAAGCGGACACGCAAGCTACTCCTGCACCGTCGTCAGATCGATGAGCTCCTCGGTCGGACCAAGGCCAAGGGCCAGACCATCGTGCCGCTGCGGCTGTATCTCAGCCACGGCAAGGCGAAGCTCGAGCTGGGGCTGGCGCGCGGCAAGCAGCTCCACGACCGCCGACGCGACATCGCCGACCGCGATTCGAAGCGCGATATCGCCCGACAGCTGGCCGACGAGCAGCGGGGTCGCTGAGCCAGAGCCGACCTCGAACTTCGCGACCCGAACTCTCATATGGATAGGCCGCGATCGCCCGACTTGGGGACCGGGTTTCAGGCGGGCGCGCTGCTCGCGCTGGTGGTCACCGGCGTCGACGTCGGTGCCTGTGCGGGGTGCGTCTGGATCTCCCAGGCTCGAGTCTCGACCGGGATGCCCGGGCGGGCGCGGAAGAACAGGACGACCCCGATCGCCGAGGCGACGGCACAGAGCAGGATACCGACGGTCACATCCACGATGCCGAGCTGGATAAGCAGGCTCATCGAGAACGCCGCGACGATGCCGCGCGCACCGGTCAGTGCGTTCCAGCCGGCCATCGCTGCCGCACGGTCCGCAAGGGTGGTCTGATCGCTGACTACGGCCGCGATACCGACTTCGATCGCCGCCCAGCTGATGCCACCGACGAGCGCCGCGTACCACAGGAACGGCAGGCCCGGCGCAACGGCATAGGCGACGATGGCCGATAGCCCCAAGAGGCTGCCGATACGCATCACCGGCAATGCCCCGCGTCGATCCGTCGCCGCTCCCCAGGCGAGGAAGGCGATCGTCGTGCCGGCGGCAGACAGCAGCCCGAGCACCCCCACGTCGGCCATCGTCAGATCGAGTCGATCGACGTTGACCATGGCGTAGAGCGGTGCGGCCGCGATCAGGCCACCGCCATAGAAGCCCTGGGCGAGAGCGACCCTGGAGAGAGTGGGACGCTCGCGCAAGGCTCGGATCGAGCCTCGCGCAGAAAACGCGGGTGGAGCATCGGCCGCCGGGGCCCGCAGTCCGGCGAATCCGATGGCCGCGACCAGGCCGACGAGACCAGCCGCGGCCACGGCGGTCTCGCCACCCAGGCGGTCTGCGACGATGCCGCCCGCGAGCACGGCGAGGGCCCCCGCCGCGGCGCGACCCATCCCCAGGAACCCGACTACGCGACCACGCAGACGCGACGGGTACATCGCCCCCCACAGGCGCAGGTGGAACGGAGCGCCAAGAGACAGGCTCGACCAGTAGACGATCGTCACTGCGACCATCACCAGCGGCGATGGAAAGGCGACGAGGACGATGAGTGACGCCGCCCCGGCGCCGCGCACGACGGCCAGTCGAAATGCCGAACGTGGCCCGACCCGACCAGCGAACATCCCGAGCAGGTTCGCGATGAACGGCGCGGATGCCAGCGCCGCGAGGCCGATCGGCTCGATACCTGTGCGTCGGGCGATCGTCGGAAGGAGTGCCGAGACCAGCGCCGCAGTCACGCCCACGCCGATCGCCGCGACGAGGTCGAGCGACAGGTTGCGCCCGACCCCTTCACGGGCCACGGATGGACGGAGTGACGGCCGGAACACCACGCACCTCGATACACCCGGTGGCCTGCGAGGTCAGCTGTCGGGCTCGGCGTGGGTGAGCGCCGGCGGAAGCCTCGTCCTGCTGCTGGG
>CAYNGM010000071.1:0-9325 GCA_964396565.1 uncultured Anaerolineaceae bacterium
CTACCTCTTCTTCCTCGCCGGTCTGCGGTGCCGCCTCGATCTCAATGATCTCGGGCTCGGCGGCGCGGCTGGAACGCTCGCGAGCGCCTTCGATGGCCGCGTCGGCAACGAGGGTGCACAGCAGGCGGATGCTCCGGATCGCATCGTCGTTGGCCGGGATGATGAAGTCGAGTTCGTCCGGGTCGACATTCGTATCGCCGGTGCCTACGACCGGGATCTCCAGCTTGTTGGCCTCGGTCACCGCGATCCGCTCGCGGTGCGGGTCGACGATGAAGACCAGCCCGGGCAGACGCTTCATCTTGCGCATCCCGCCGACGGTCCCCTGGAGCTTGATCATCTCCTCGTTGAGCTTGGCCGCTTCCTTCTTGGTCATGCGCTCGAAGTCGCCGGCCGCCTGGCGGGCCTCGAGCTGCTCGAGCAGTCCGATGCGCTTCTTGATCGTGGTGAAGTTGGTCAGCATCCCGCCCAGCCAGCGCTTCTGGACGTACGGCATGTTGGCGCGGGTCGCCTCGGCGACGATCGGCTCCTGGGCCTGCTTCTTGGTCCCGACGAAGAGGACCTGGTCGCCCCGGGCGACCGTCTCACGGACCGCGTCGAGCGCGATGTCGAGGCGCTGGACGGTCTGGGCCAGGTCGATGATGTGGATCCCGTTGCGCTCGGCGAAGATGTATGGGCGCATCTTCGGGTTCCAACGACGGGTCTGATGGCCGAAGTGGACTCCGGCCTCGAGCAGCTGCCGCATCGATACGGACGGCACGGTGGGCGACCTCCTGTTCGGTTCGTTCCTCCGCGGTCCGCCATGTCGTCGTCGGGGACCGACCCTGGTCCGCTGGGACCGCGGCCGGCACCGCCCCGACCGGGGCGATCCGCGTGTGAGCTCCGCTCCGGTCAAGCCGGGCGGGCGATGGTTCGTTGGCGGCTCGAAGCCCATCGGGCTACGGACCGCGGCGGAGTGTAGCAGATGTTCTCGGAATCGCCGCCGAGCGGGTGTGGATGCTAAGTGACCCTGTCGGTGCAGACCGCCGCCGAGCAGGCAACCGATGTCCGTGATCCGAAACTGCCCTGATACCTCCCGTCAGCCGACCAGTCGATCGAGTTCTGCCGTGATGGCTCTGCGCAGGGCGTCGTGGCGGGCCGCCAGACGGCTGTCCGGGTCAGTCCAGCGGTCAGCTGGGTAGAGCCAGACAGGCATGCCGACGAGTTCACGTGGCTCCCAGTCGTAGCGCGGCCAGACGTGGCAGTGGAGGTAGGGGTCCGTGTTGCCGAGGATCTCGAGGTTGACTCGCCGAAATGCCGGGTCGAGCTTCCGACACGCCACCTCGACGGCCTCGCCGAGTCGATCCATGTCATCAAGGAACGAGCGTCGTCGCACGGGCGACAGGTCGGTGAGCCGCTGGACAGCCGGGTCGTCGATGAGGAGGAGCGAGTAGCCGGGAAGGAACTGGACATCACCGATGACCGCGAACCCGGCGCCCAGTCGACGCAGGACGGTGGGATTCCTGCCGAGCAGGGCGCTGCCGATGCGGTCCGGTCGCCAGTCGATGTCCATGGTGGACGGGAGGATATCCGCTAGAAGGCGGCCCGATGGTGACGGATGCGCGGCTCCCCTCCCCCGACGTCCGGTTCGACGACGACGAGGTCGATGCGCAGGGGCAGACGTGGATATCGATCCTCGGACAGGAGCCCGGACGCCGCCCGACGCAGTTGCATGCGCTTGCGATGGTCAACCGACTCCTCGACGATCCCGAAGTCACGCTGCGACCGGAAGCGTACCTCCACGATGACCAGGTTCGCGGGCGGACCCGGGTCGGTCGCCACGAGATCGAGTTCGCGGCGACCGACATGGACGTTCCGGGCCAGGATGCTCCATCCCGCCGCGGCCAGGCGGTCAGCGACCAGCGACTCGGCGGCGTCGCCGGTCGTCTGTGCCGCTGTCCGTGTGCTGTGCGGCGGTGTCGGGCCATCCATGCCGACGATGCTGCCACGCGGCTCTTGGCGGGCACTCGCGCCCCACTGCACAGCGGCTTATCGGGGGCTTCGGACGCCCAGCGCCTCCGCGTCGATGGTGGCGAGATCGAGCCCATCAAGCATGGCGTCGTCGGCCATGACCGGGACCCTCTCGCGGTCCAGCAGCGCGTGCGTAGCTGGTGAGGCCGCCGGGTCCGCAAGCAGGTCCATCGACAGCTGGTCACCGGCAAGAGTCCGCTGAAGCGCCAGGAACGAGCGTCGATGGAATGGCGTCAAGCCAAGTCGGCGGATCGCGTCGCGATGCTCCTGCGATGCGTATCCCTGGTTGCGCTCCCAACCGTAGCCCGGATAGCGCAGGGCAAGCCGCGTCATCATCCGGTCGCGAACGACCTTGGCCACCACCGACGCACAGGCGATCGAGTAGACCTTGGCGTCGCCGTCGACCACGTTCGTGTACGGCCCGACCTGGGCCTCGAACCCGGTGATCCGGTTTCCGTCGACGATGACATGCTCATGCCCACCGACACGCGCTATCGCACGCCGCATGGCGAGATGTGTCGCGTGGTAGATGTTGAGTTGGTCGATCTCGCGGACCGATGCCGCTCCGAGCCCGACCGCGACCGCGCGCTTGCGGATCAATGGCGCAAGCCGCTCGCGTTGGGCGGCTGACAGCGTCTTCGAGTCACGCACGCCGGGGATGCGGTGGCAGCCGGGTCGCATGATCACGGCCGCCGCGACGACCGCTCCACAGGTCGGTGCGACACCGACTTCGTCCACGCCGACGACTCGTGTGAGACCATCGTTCCAGAGGCGGCGCTCGTAGCGTAGGGTCGGGACGACGACGGCCATCGACGCCTAGGGTATCGCGACGACCCCGCCAGGTGCGGAGGCAGATGACCTGGGCACGATGGACGCGAGATCAGTTCGCTGCGAGCCGATCCCGACCACCGAAACCCGCCTGGGGGGCGGGGGAAGGTCAGCCGTTGGTGCGCCGCTCGCGCAGCGTCGCTGCCTTGCCGACGCGCTTGCGCAGGAAGTACAGCTGGGCGCGCCGGACCTGGCCGTGACGGACGACCTCGATCTTCTCGATGCGCGGGCTGTGGATCTTGAACGTGCGCTCGACTCCGACACCCGAGGCGATACGCCTCACCGTGATCGACCGGGTGACGCCACCGCCGCGGAGGCGCATGACGGTCCCCTCGAACACCTGGATGCGCTCGCGGTTACCCTCGACGACCTTGGCGGAGACCTTCACGGTGTCACCCGTGGCAAGCTCCGGCAGGTCGGTGCGAAGCTGGTCCTGGACGATCTCGTCGAGCACGTTCACGCGGCGTTCCTTGGTCGGTGGTGGGCAGCCGTGGCTGCGGGTCGGTCAGGTCGGGACGGTGCACACAGGGCGCGACCGGCGCCGGAGTATACCACGGGGTCTCCGGAGCGCCGGGGTGGTGTCGGGGGGCGCCTGGGTGGTGTCGGGAGGATGTGGCGCCGGTGGACGAGGCGCATGGGCGAGATGGATGCCTGTGGAGGCGGTTGCAGGACCAGGGCCCCGATGACCCGATCCCCCGTGTCGTCCCGGATGACGCGCCCGCCCGTGTGGTCCCGGAAGATGCGATCCCCCATGTCGTCCCGGATGACGAGATTCCCACCGGGTGGGCGTACCGACGACCGAACGTCGGGGCGCGGTCCCATGGATCCGGTCCACGGTTCTTCCTCCGCCGAAATGCCCTCCCCATGGGACATTCGACGAACAGAGGGCCGTCTGCGCGGTCAGATCGACCTGTCCCGGCGGTTCCTTCCTCTGTAGACCCATGGGGTGGGAATCCCGGGGCGCACGGGAGCGGGGCGCACGGGAGCGGGCACGCCGGGTAACGGTCAGGACTCATCCTTGAGCAGATCCGGGCGGCGTTCGCGGGTTCGCTCAAGGGCGCGATCGTGGCGCCAGCGGGCTATGGCGCCGTGGTTACCAGAGGTCAGGATCTCCGGGACGTCCATGCCCCGGAACGAGGACGGACGCGTGTACTGCGGATACTCGAGCAGGCCGGCACTGAACGACTCCTCCGCAGTGGACGCCGCATCGATGGCGCCAGGCAGCAGCCGAAGGACGGCGTCGATGATCACGAGTGCCGGCAACTCGCCACCGGTCAGCACGTAGTCACCGATCGAGAGCTCCAGGTCCACGAACGATCGGATCCGTTCGTCCACGCCCTCGTAGCGCGGGCAGACGAGGACGAGATGCTGGGCGTTCGACAGGGCGACCGCCCTGGCGTGGTCGAAGACCTCACCGCCTGGATCGAGCAGGATGACGATCGACTCCGGCCGGCGGACCGACTCGATCGCGGCGACGATCGGCTCGACCCGCATGACCATGCCGGCCCCGCCGCCGAATGGCGTGTCGTCGACAGACTTATGTCGACCCAGACCGAACTCGCGCAGGTCGTGGGCCCGCACGCTCGCCAGACCCTGCTCCTGGATGCGCCCGGGGATGCTCAAGGCGAGCGGTCCCTCGACCATCCCCGGGAACAGGGTCAGGACATCGACCTCAAGGGTCATGCTGTGCTCGACGAGGCGTCGTCCGCCGGTCGTTCCGGTGATCCGGGAGATCCGGAAGATCCCATAGATCCGCGAGACGATCGGCGTCGTGGACCGGTGCGACGAGGGGCACGCGGACGATCAGTACCGGTCGGTCGGACGCGCGGTGCCTGGAGGTCCAGGGCATCGGCGTCCACGACGATCTCGCCTCGACGTGGGGCGAAGATGCGGATGAACGTGCGGACTGCGGGCAGATCGAATGTGCCGAACGGCCCGTCGCCAACCACGTAGACCTCGTTCTCGGCGACCCGATAGACATCCTTGACGACGCCCAGCGGGGTGTCATCGAGACCACGCACGGGGCAACCGATGACCTCGTGCCAATAGACCTCGCCGCGGGCCAGGTCGATAGTGGGCCGGACGACCGTTTCGAGGTATACGGACCGGAGTGCATCGGCGGCGTCCCGGTCAGTCACTTCGACGAATCGAAGTCGCCACCCGGGCCCGTCCACGATCGCCTCCGCGGAGGCGATGGTCAGGGGACGGGCCGAGCCTTCCGGAAACAGCACGGCGCCGCGCACGAAACGCGCCTCTGGTCGGTCCGTCAGCACCTCGACTCGGACGGCGCCATGCAGCCCGTGGAGGCCCCGGACGAGGGCGACCACGAGTCGATCCGTCCCACCGATGACAGCATCGCCGGGCGCGTCGACCACGCCTTGCACCAGGCCCTTCGCGGGGCCGTCGTCGGTGGCGGGGTCGTCGTCGGTGACGTGGCCGTCGTCAGCCACGGAAGAAGTCCTCGCTCAGACGATCTCGAGCTGGACGGGTTCGCCATCGCGGGCCGCTGTCACCTTGAGCAGCGTGCGGAGCGCCTTGGCGACACTGCCGTTGCGCCCGATGACCTTGCCCATGTCGTCCTCGGCGACGTGGAGCTCGATGACGGTGGCGCCGTCCTCCTCGACGACCTCGACCTTCACTGCATCGGGATCATCCACGAGTGACTTGGCGACGTATTCGACCAGTTCCTTGGCTGCCATCGAACGTGCTCCTACTTGCCGGCCGGGAGGATGCCGGCACCCTTGAACAGTCGAGCGACGGTGTCGGACGGCTGAGCGCCCTTGGCCAGCCACTCCCTGGCCTTGTCGGCATCGACCTCGAACTCCACCGGGGACGTGCGCGGGTTGTAGTGACCGAGCGTGGCCAGGGCACGGCCATCACGACCGCTTCGCTCGTCGGCGACGACGACGCGATAGGCGGGCTGCTTGTGTGCCCCGACGCGGGTCAACCTGATCCGGACTGCCATCGTTGTTGCGTGCCTCCTTTGGGCTGGGGCGCGGTGCCGGGTCTGGGGTGCCCGGCGACCGCCTGATGTGGCGCAGCCTCGTCGGCTGCAGGTTGCCTACTTGACGGTAAGGACGACGTGACCGCTGTCGGTCTCGGATCCGGCCTGGCTGGCCGCGATGAACGCGTCGAGCGGGGCCAGGAACGGCTTGATCGACTGCTCGTACTCGGTGCGATCGGCACCAGGGAGCGCGTCGAGCTTCGACTCGATGAGTCCGCGCAGGGCGGCGATATCGACGAAGGTCAGACCGGTGCCCTCCGACCCGACCCGCTTGACGAGAGCCGAGAAGCGAGCGTCGTCGGCCAGCGACTGGCCGGCGCCGGCATCGAGCACGCTCTTGACGAAGTCCGGGCCGCTGCCGATGACGACGACGCCGTCGGTCACGGCCACCGCCAACTCGATGTTCCCGTCGAGCGGCAGGCTCGAGGGGTCGGTCGGCAGGGTGCCGCCACCCAGCGCGCCGGCCATCCCGATGAGGTCGCGGGCAGAGCCCCGGTCGACGATGGTGATAGTCGTGCCCGCGTACTCCTCCTCGCGGACGCTGATACCGGCCTGGGCGCCGCCGAGGGTGGCGAAGCTCTTGAGCGTGGTGACCAGCTTGTTCGCGGCATCGGGATCGGTCGGGATCGAGATGACCCCGCCCTCGATGGCATCGCCGTCATGGCTGACGACGACACCCGTGTCACCCATCCAGCCGACGATGGCGTCGATCCCGCCGAGCATGCCCGTCGCGGTCTCCAGCTGGCTGATCGCCTCCTTGAGGGACGGGACGGCGCGGTAGAGTTCGATCATCTCCTTGAGCGTGGCGCCGTAGTCGTCACCGCTGGCAAGCAGGACGGTGGATGGCGGCGCCCAGTTCGGGACTTCGTTAGCCGTGTTCTTGTCCGGGCCCGGCGCCTTGGCGTTGTGCGGCACCACGCTGTCCATGACCAGCGCATCGCTCTCGACCCGCAGGCGCCCGGCGGCCCAATCGGGCATGAGGTCGAGCATCGCCTCGTCGAGGGCCGCCCCGGCCCCGGTCCCACCGGCGAGCGCGCTGGCCCGGCTCATGATCGACTGGAGATCGATCCACACGAACCCGACCGAAGCTCCGTCCATGGCGCTCGTCGCCGCCTTGAAGCCGGCGTTCGAGCTGAACGTGCTCTTGCCGTCAGTGTCGATGGCCGCCTTGACGGACGCGATATCCCCGACCAGCGCGACCTTGTCGTCGACCACGGTGTAGGCGAAGGTCGCAGCGGCGTCACCGGCATCGGTGAAGACGGTCAGGGTGTTGTCACCGTACGTCTCGGTCGAGCGGGTGACCGACGTGCCGCCGGCAGAGCTGGTCTTGTCAAGCCAGGCCTCTGCCGCCGTGGCGTCCTTGACCGACACGAGCAGCAGGCCACGAGCCTCCTTGGCAACCGACTCGGGTCCCTGGCCCGCTGCGATCTCGGGCAGCGGACCGGCGGCCACCGCGACTTCGCCGTCGAACCACGGCTTGATGTCGGCGCTGTAGGACTGCTTGCCGTCGGTGGCGCCGCTGACCAGACGATCGAGCGTCTCATCGAGCTTGGTCTCGAGCGATGCCTGATCGGCGAACCCCGGGAAGTGGCTGAGGAACTGGCCGACCGCCTGACGCTGGTCGCCCGGCAGGTCCAGCCGCGCCTCGGCGTACGCGACGCTGTCGGCGGGCACGTAACCAAGGACGGTCGCCGTGGGCGACGACCCGGTAAGCATCATCGCGGCGGCCGCGGAACCGGCAACCACGAGGGCGATGATCCCGAGCGCGGCGAGCCAGCGAACACGGCTCCTGGGTCGCGCCGGCACTGCAGGTGGGGGCGTCACCGGCGTCGTCAGGACAGCGGCGGTGAATGACTCCTGGTCGGCGCCGGTTGCGGGCGTGGTCACCGGCGCTGGTGTCGATGGCGTGGCGGACGCTTGTACGACCGGGGCTGGCTCGAGGGGCTGGGCCGCGGCAGTCCCTGGCTGGAGGGGCCGGGCCGGGGCGGGCACGGACGCAGCGGGCACGGGCTCGGGCACCACGGGCTCGGGCGTTGCCGGCGGGATCGGCGTCCTGACGGTCTCGGCGCCCGGATCGTCGGGTCGAGTCGGGTCGGTCATCGAATGGTCTCCTTCAGCATGTCGGCTAACGCCGCCCCACCAGCCCACCGAGCGCGCCACGGCGACCCCCGGCGAACTGCTTCATCAGCTTCTGCATCTCGGTGAACTGCTTGACCAGACGGTTCACGTCCGGAAGGGTGGTCCCGCTGCCGGCGGCGATCCGCCGACGCCGCGAGGCGTTGAGGACTGTCGGGTCGCGACGCTCGGTCGGCGTCATCGCCCGGATGATGGCTTCGGTCCGCTTCAGTTCGCCACGATCGACGGCAGCCTGAGCCTCGTTGGCGATCCCGCCCATCCCTGGGATCATCGACATGATCTGGCCGATGGGGCCCATCTTCTGGACCTGCTGGAGCTGGTCGAGCATGTCCTCGAGGGTGAAGCTCGCCTTGCGCAGCTTCTCCTCCATCTTCGCCGCCTGGTTGGCGTCGAACGTCTCCTGCGCCCGCTCGACCAGCGTCAGGATGTCGCCCATCCCAAGGATCCGACCCGCCAGCCGGTCCGGGTGGAAGACCTCGAGAGCATCGGTCTTTTCGCCGGTGCCCAGGAACTTCACCGGGACGCCGGTCACGGCGGAGATGCTCAGCGCGGCACCACCGCGGGCATCGCCATCGATCTTGGTGAGGATGAGACCGGTCACGGGTACCGCGGCGACGAACGCCTCGGCGACCGCGACGGCCTCCTGACCGGTCATGGCATCGACCACGAGGAGCGTCTCGACCGGCTTGACTGCGTCGTTGACGACCGCGATCTCGGCCATCAGTGCCTCGTCGATGCTCAGGCGGCCGGCGGTGTCGAGGATGACCACGTCGCGGACCTGGCGCTTGGCGGCCTCTACGCCGCCGCGGGCGATGTCCACGACCGGGGTACCAGCGGGTGCGCGGTAGACCGGGACGTCGATGGCGCGTCCGAGTGTTTCGAGCTGGTCGGCCGCGGCTGGCCGGTATGGGTCGGCGGCGACCAGGAGCGGGCGGCGTCCCTGCCTGATGACGTGCCTGGCGAGCTTGGCCGTGCTCGTCGTCTTGCCCGAACCCTGCAGACCGACCATCGCCACGACCGCCGGGTTGCCGCTCAGGTGGAAGACCCGGTCCCCGCGGCTCAGGAGCGCGACGAGCTCGTCGTGGACGATCTTCACGACCTGCTGGCCGGCGTTCAGGCTGGTCAGGATCTCCTGGCCGACCGCCTGCTCGCGGACCCGGGCGACGAACTCCTTGACGACCTTGAAGTTGACATCCGCCTCGAGCAGCGCCAGCCGTACTTCGCGCATGGCGGCATCGACGTCGGCCTCGCTGATCCGGCCGCGACCGGTCAGGTTGCCAAGGGTCTGGCGCAGTCGCTCGCTGAGGGTGTCGAACATGGTCCGGGTGCGGACTCCTGGCAGGTGACGGA
>CAYNGM010000072.1:0-9293 GCA_964396565.1 uncultured Anaerolineaceae bacterium
AAGGCAGCCGCTCGATGTCCTGTCGGCTGACGGCACCGGACGACCCTCGTCGACGTCTGAACGCCATGACGCGCCGTCTGTCGATCCATGTTGCCCTGTGGATGGCGATCACCGCCATCCTCGTCGGGTGCGGTGGTCTGCCCTCCGACCTCACCGCGAGCCCAGTTTCGTCGTCCCCCCAGGACTCCCCGGTGACTACGCCGCCGGCCGCGCCGGACGTGAACGGACCACTCAGCACGGAGGTCCGCGAGGCTATCTCGTTTCGCGAGGAGTTCGGACTGCGCTCGGATGTCGCATGGGTCCTTGCCGTGGCCGGGCATCCGGACGCGGTCATGGAGTTCGGCGTGCCGCTGCTGCCATTCGAGCGCGATGAGATCGAGCGCCGGTCCACCGGCGGCGACGCGCTGGTCGGAGCGATCAGGACGTACCTCGAGGCCCATCCCGACATCTCCGGCGGCCTGTACATCGATCAGCGCCGTGGCGGTATCGTCACGGTCCTGGTGACCGAGCAGCCCGAGGCGCACAGGGCCGCCCTCCGTGAAGTCGTCGGCGAGGGGACGGTCTTCGACGTGCGCCAAGTCCGCTGGTCCGAGGCTGAGTTGATGGCTCTCCAGGACCGGGTCAGTGCTGCGATGCCGGGCATGGCCGCCATCCCTGCGCGGTTCGTCAGCTCGTCGATCGACGTCATCGACAATGTCGTCGAGGTCGAGATCTCGAGTGCCGCGCCCGACGCCGCTGCGCGGATCGCCACTGCGGTAGGCGCCAAGCCGGGACAGCTCGAGGTGTCCAGCGACGGGACTGGCCTACTCCTCCAGCCGACCGGCCGCATCCGCGGCAAGATCGTCGCACCGGCAGGCGTGGATGTCACCGCGCTCTCGCCGCAGTACGAGTCTGACGTGCCGATCGGTATACGCGACGCGGTCGGGATCATCGTCGGAGCGGACGGGTCCTTCCTCATCGATCGTCTGCCCCCGACGACCTACACCGTGACGATCCTGGCCATCGCCGACGCCGGCAACAAGATCGTGGGCTCCGCTCGAGTCACGGTTCCGCCGGGTGGCACGGCCCGCATCGAGATACCGGTGACGCGGCCATGACCCCGACCGCCAGACACGTCACGGACCCCGTGACATCACGGATTCCGTCGTGCTTGCCCTGCGTTCGCAGGGGTGCTTGCGCAGTGGGTGATACGCTCTGCCCAAGCACCACTCCGGAGACCTATCGCAAATGACCGATCTCGGCACAGATCCCGCCACCGCCTCGAGTGTTTCGACGGCATCGACCCAGACCACGCCGGGCCTCGATGCCGAGCGCCGGGCGACCGAGCTCGCCATCCTCGACGCGCTGCGCGCCGTGGTCGATCCCGAGATCGGGATGAACGTCGTTGAGTTGGCGCTGATCAAGCAGATCATCCTCGGCTCCGATTCGACCGAGGTGAAGATGATCCTGACCACGCCCTTCTGCCCCTACGCAGGCTCGATGATCGCGCAGGTCAAGGAGCAGGCCGAATCCGTCGTCGATCACGAGGTCAAGGTGACGCTCCTCGCCGAGCGCTGGGATCCTCGCGATGCTGGGCTCATGTGGTGAGAGGCGCCTCTGGCGTCGAGTAACGATCGAACGTAACATCCGTCTTCCGTATCAGCCGGTGACCGCAAGGAGGGGACCCGACCGATGAGCGAGCCACGTGTGACAGATCCCTATTCGACCCAGCGCGCCGCCGTCGGCGCCGGTCTGCCGTCGACCGTGGGCGTCAAGCCCGACGCCCGGCTATCCGCGGCCTTCCTGACCCAGGCCTTCCTGTGGATGTTCGTCGGCTTGCTCGTGACCGCCGGGGTCGCCTGGGTCGTCCAGTCGAACGAGCGATTGCTCGCGTTCGCCGCCGACAACTTCTTCCTGCTGATGATCGCCCAGATCGGTCTGGTCTTCGCGATCAGCCTCGGGATCAAGAAGATCAGCGCGACGGCCGCGCTCGGCCTGTTCTTCGTGTACGCCGCCTCGCTCGGGGTGACGATCGGGCTGATCGTCATGGCCTACACGCAGACATCGGTCGTGATGGCCTTCGTGTCCGCGTCCGCGATCTTCGGAGCGGCCGCGATCTATGGGGCCGTGACGAAGAGGACACTTGTCGGGCTGGGGCCGATCCTGTTCGTCGGGCTGATCGGGATCATCGTTGCCAGCATCCTCAACATCTTCCTCGTCAACGACACGCTGGCGTGGGTGATCTCACTGATCGGGGTCGGCATCTTCACCGCCCTGACCGCGTACGACGTCCAGCGCATCCAGAACGGCGACCTGGCGGTCATGACCGGGTCGATGGAGAAGGGTGCGGTCCTCGCCGCCCTGTCGCTGTACCTCGACTTCATCAACATCTTCCTGTTCATGCTCCGCCTGATGGGCGGCCGGAATTAGGAGACTCGAACCCGGAACTCTGCCCGGCGGCTCGAACCCGGGAGGGTCGTGCCTAGAGACTCGAACCCGGGAGGGTCGTGCCCGGGAGACTCGAAGCCTAGAGACTCGTGCCCGGGAGACTCGTGCCCGGGAGACTCGTGCCCGGGACTCGAACCCATTCTCGCGACGATCCACTCGAGCGGGCTCAGAGGTCGAAGTCCCGGCTGACTTGGCACGGCACGGCGCCGTCCGGTAGGACGCGGCCACCTCGAAGTTGCGCGGTAGTCACACCAGGATGATCTGAAGGTTCGGGTCGATGACACGGCCGGGTGGCAAGCGCTTGCGGCCGACCAAGGTCGATCCAACCTATCTGGCCCGTGCGCAGTAGTCAGGGATGACTAGCACGGAACATCACCTTGGGCAGAAGCGCCTGGAAGCGTCGGTCGGGTTTCGGACGAGTCTCGCCTGACTACCGCGGGACTTGCCGACGCTTTGTCGGGTCGCCCGCGACCGTCCGCCCCCGTCCGCCCTGGCCCGTCCGCCCCGGGTGCCGGGCCCGCGACGCTTTGCCCGCCCCGCGACCGTCCTCCTCCCCCTCCTTCCCCTCGCCACTCCGCACCCAGGTCCGCCCCCGGCCCAACGGCGAACCGCATCGTCCTACCCGGCGAGCGCTGAGCCCCCATGTGCCACGTCGTCACGCGCCGTCAGCAGGGCCAGGGTCGCCTCGCCGGTGACGGGTCGGCTGAAGAGGAAGCCCTGACCGAGGTCGCAGCCGAGTTCGCGCAGACGCTCAGCCTGACGCTCGGTCTCGATGCCCTCGGCCACGACACCGATGCCCAGGCCGTGGGCGAGGGCGATCACCGCGTCGACGATAGAACGGTCTGCGGACGCATGCAGACCGGAAACGAACGAGCGGTCGATCTTGATGGTGTCGAGTGGCAGATGCTTCAGATATGACAGCGACGAGTAGCCGGTGCCAAAGTCATCGAGAACCAGGCGCACGCCGATGTCGCGCAGGGCGCGCAGCGAGCGGACACCTGCCTCCGACTGGTCCATGACGACGCTCTCGGTGATCTCGAGTTCGAGCGCGCGAGGCTCCAGCCCGGACTCGGCAAGGATGGCCGCGACGTCATCGACAAGGTCGGCAGCCATGAACTGGCGCGCCGACAGGTTGACCGACACGAACGGCGCCGGCACGGCGTCGCCGGGTCCGGGGATGCGCCGCCACGCAGCAGCCTGGCGGCAGGCGGTCTCCAGAACCCATCGCCCGACCGGCACGATCAGGCCGGTCTCCTCCGCGAGTGGGATGAACGCGAGCGGTGGAACCAGTCCGCGTGTGGGGTGCTGCCAGCGGACCAGCGCTTCGAAGCCGACGATGCCGTCGTCGCGCAGGTCGACGATCGGCTGGAAGTGAAGGCGTAGCTCGCCCCGCTCGAGGGCCAGGCGCAGGTCGTTCTCCATCTCCACGCGGGCCAGTGCCTGGTCGCTCATCGACGGCTCATAGACGTGGTAGCGGACCGAGGCGTCGCCCTTGGCTCGGACCATCGCGACCTCTGCTTCCCGAAGCAGCTCATCCGGGGTGCTGTGCCGGTCGGCCACGGCGATGCCAAGCGAGGCGCTCACGAACCAGTCGCGTCCGCTGAGTGGGAATGGTGGACGCAGGACCATCCCTATACGATCGGCGACTGCCCGGGCATCGGTGGCGTTCCCGACCGGGTCCAGGACGATCCCGAATTCGTCACCGCCGAAACGGGCGACGGTGTCCCCCGGCCGCAGCCCGTTGACGAGGCGCTGACCGACCGCCGCCAGCAGCCGGTCACCGGCGGTGTGTCCGAGGCTCTCGTTGATGACCTTGAACCGATCAAGGTCGAGCAGGACAACGGCGATCGTGTCCCGGTCGTCCGAACGCCGACCGGCGAGAGCGTGGGCGATCCGGTCGGCGAGCAGCTCGCGGTTGGGAAGGCCGGTCGTGCCGTCATAGAGCGCGCCGCGCTGGGCGACGTCCATCAGGCGCGCGTTGTCGAGACCGATCGAGGCGAGCTTCGCGAACGAGGTCAGGGCATCCACCTCGCGCTGGGTCCAGTGCTTCCCTGGATGCCCCGACGCGACGCCCAGGACGCCGACCGGCCGACCACCCGCGACGAGCGGAACCCCGGCGACGGCCCCGACGCTGACCGACTTCAAACCCTCCGTGCGGCCGGTCCAGCCGTCGTAGTCGTCGAGCGCATGCGGCCGTGCGTCCCGAAGGACGGCCCAGGCAAGCCCGCGATCCGGCTGGAGGGGCTTGCCGATCAGCGCCTCGAACAGCCCGCTCCCGTGACGCAGGACGACCCCTGCCCCATCGGGTTCCACCAGCTGGACATAGCCGTGCGGCGTGCCCAGCAGTGCCGTCGCTCTGGCCACGACCGTGTCGAGAAGCCCGTCCTGATCATGACGGTCGAGCAGCGCGAGGGCCGTCTCATCGAGTGCCCGCAGGTACGGGTCGGCCAGGGCGCCATCGAAGCGCCCGTGGCCGCGGCCGCCCGGCTTGATCAGGTATAGCGATCGATCGGCGGCGGCCACGAGCTCGTCCTTGGTCCGGCCGTCGTCGGGGAAACAGGCGACGCCGGCGCTCACCGTCACCGCCGGCCCGACGATCTCGCGCGGACGCTCCATGGCGGTGCGTCTGATCCGCTCAGCCACGTCGTGGGCGATGAGTCGGTCCGCGCCCGGCAGGATCACCGCGAACTCGTCGCCGCCGTACCGGTAAAGTCGGTCGCCGTCCCTGGTCGCGGTGCTCATCGCGTCGGCGACCGCGGTCAGCAGCTGGTCGCCGGCCGGATGTCCCATCGCGTCATTGAACGCCTTGAAGGCGTCGAGATCGAGCATCAGGATCGCGAATGGCAGACCCTCCTCCACGGCAGCGCCGAGTTCACGCTGGAAGGCACCGTGATTGCGCAGTCCGGTCAGGGTGTCATGGTCGGCCCGGACCCGGACTGCGCCGTGCGCCTCCGCGTTCTGGAGCGCGATCGAGGCCTGGCTCGCGAACAGCTTGGTCAGCTCGAACTCGTTGGCGCTGAACTGGTTGTGATCGCCGACACGGGCGATGTTCAGCGTCCCGATCGGAGCGCCCTCGACCAGCAGCGGAACGATGATCGCGGACTCGGGCTCGAAGGGCGTCCCGGGCACCTGGACGGAGCGCGGGTCGAGATGTGCCTCGTTGGCGAGGATGGCCTCCCGGTGCTCGATGACCCAGCCGGTCATGCCTGAGCCGATGGGGCCCTCGTCGGCGAGGATCTGCTCGGCGAACGCATCGCGGGCGATGACCGCTCGACGGGTCCCGCTCGTGTGGTCGATCCGGTAGATGGTCAGTGAGTCGAAGGGTACGATCGCCTCGAGCGAGTCGGCGATGAGATCGAGAACGCCGCCGAGGTCGAGCGACAGCAGCAGCCGTTCGTTGACCGCGAGCAGGCGGCGCTGACCGTCCAGCTGTCGTTCGAGCTGGGCCTGCTGGCGCTGGAGACGCTCGATGTTCCCGGCGTTGACCATCGACTGGGCAGCCCACGCCGCGAAGATCGTGAGGGTCGTCTCGTCGTCCGCGTCGAACCTGTCGAGTCCGATGGCCGACACGACGACCACGCCATGGACCACGTCCTCGTAGGTCATCGGGACGACGAGGATGGACTCCGGACGACTCGTGTCGCCCATGGTGATGCCGCGTGGGTCGGCTCCTGCGTTCCCGAGGCGCAGGGCACGGGCGTGCTCGGCGACCCAGCCCGTGAACCCCTCGCCGATCGCGACACGGAGGTCGGCGGGATCCGGTGTGTGGCTGCCCAGGAACGTACCCTGGAAGGCGATCGGCTCGCACGTCCCGGACTCGTGGTCCACGCGGTAGACGCGGATGGAGTCGTGATCGATGAGCCGGCGGGCCTCGGCCACGATGGCCCACGCGATGCCATCGAGGTCCTGGAGATGGCCGAGTCGTCCGGCCAGCTCGGCGATCGAGGTCAGGCGGCTGGCCAGCGTTCGCCCCGAGTCGGCGAGTCGGGCGCTCCCGATGGCGATCGCCATCTGGTCCCCGAATGCTCGGGCAAGCGCCTGTTCCTCAGCCGTCCAGTCGTGACGTTCGGAGTGGTACAGGACGAGCAGCCCCAGGGTCTCCGTGCCGAACACCAGCGGGACGTAGCAGATCGCCTCCATGCCCAGTTCGCGATAGACGTGGCGGAGGGCCGGCGTGGTCCCGCGCATGGCCCGGTCCAGGACGACCACCCGACCCTCGCGCAGGGCCCTCATCCCGCCGGTCCGGGCGTTGCCCGGCAGCGCGGCGATGGCCGTCGTGATCACCTCGTCGAGTCCCCGGCTGGCGGCGAGGGTAAGCGGAGTGGAGGCCTCCGGCTCGTACATCCAGAGCCCCGCCCGATCCGCTCCGAAGAGCACGAACGCCTCGTCGAGCACCCCCTCGAAGAGTCCACCGATGTCGCCACGGGCGCTGACCTTGGCGGCTACGTGACGAAGCGCGTCGGCGCGGGTGACATCCTCGTCGTCCGTCACCCGCGCGGGCGCCCGCCGTTCGTCGATCGAGAACATCGGGTGGGCTGGACCTCCCCTCGGACGGGCATCGGATCAGGACGGGGCCTCGTGGCACCGCAGTCCAGACCGTACGTTCGATGACCACAGGCGGGCGATAGCCCATCGGTACTGGCCGGGGGCGCGTCAGTGGATGCGGACGCCCTGCCGAACGAGTTCGTCCTGCACGGCGCGCACGTCGAGCGTCGCGAACGGCTGGTCGAGGCGGAGAGAGACGGCGGCGGCGACTCCGGCGCCCTGGCCGCTGACCGTGCAGCACATCATGTTGCGGACCGATGCATGGGAGATCCTGTCCCCGCCGATCGAGCGTCCGGCGACGATCAGCCCGGCGACGCCACGTGGCACGAGAGCGCGGTACGGGACGTGGAAGTAGCGCCCGGTCGTGGGCAGGATCAGTACCCCGTAGCCGTCGATGAACTCGGGAAAGATGCCGATCGAGTCCGGGAAGCGGGCCTGATCGCGGACGTCCTTCTCCGTCATGTCGTAGAGCGCATCGATCTTGCGCGTGTCGCGGATGCCGATGGTCATCCCGAAGTTGCGAAGTCTGGCGTCCTCGCAGCCGGGCATGAACGCGCGCAGTGCCTTCATCGCATCCATCACCTGCGCCCGGCCCTCGATCTCACCGCGGGTCAGGTCGTCGGCGCTCGTGCCGTCGATACCCGCCAGGTGGATCAGGTTGAGGTAGGTCAGGTCGCCGCTGTCGGTGATCGTCCCCCAGGTACCCGCCAGGGTCAGCAGGTTGGGCGGGATGAGTCCGGCCTCCACAGCGCGCTTGAACGGCTTGCGCAGGAACGGCGAGAACAGCTCGTCCTCCTTGCCGCTCGTCTCGATGTCCCACTCGGCGTTGCCGGCCCAGTCGCGGTAGGTCTGTGGGTCGGCCTTGACGGCATCGAGGAAGCGCCGCTTGTCCACGCCGGTCATCGAGAACATGACCGATGCCGCGAGCATCTCCTCACGCGGCGTCTTGTGCACCGGAGCACCCGCCCGCGTGGCGATGTCGGCGTCGCCGGTGGCATCGACGATCCGTCTTGCCAGGATGGCTTCGCGTCCGGACTTGCTCTCGGTGATCACCCCGCGCACGGTCCCGTCCTCGACGATCGGCGCGACGGCCAGTCGATGGAGCAGGGGAGTGATCCCGGCCTCCGCGACGAGGACGTCGGCGACGTACTTGAAGCGCTCGCCATCGATACCCATGCTGAGCGACTGGCTCTCAGGATTGGCGGCGCCCATGGCCGCGGCGCGATCCTCGAACTCGCGGCCGATGCCCTCACCCTCCACCGTCCCCTCGTGACGGTACCAGCCGATGCTCTCCACGCCGACCTGGGTCATGTTCCCGCCGAAGCAGCCATAGCGATCGAGCAGGGTCGTCCTGGCACCGGCGCGGGCGGCAGCCAGCGCCGCAGACAGGCCGCCTGGCCCGCTGCCCACGACAAGGACATCCGTCTCGTTGACGACGTCAACTGACCTGGCGGCTTCCTGGATCACGGTCATAGCGATCGAGCGACCTCCTGGACGACGGGCACGCGGGCACCTTCAGTCGGTGACAGCGAACACCGGCGCCGGCACCACGGTGATCCGGACCGCGGTCCCTGGGGTGAGGCCGGCAGTCTCCGACGCCCGCATCTGGGCGACGACGATCTCACCGTTATGCAGCCTGGTCTGCGCCCGGCACAGCGAGCCGAGGAAGCTGATCGCCAGGACATGTGCGTTGGCGCCGGGTTCCGGGGTGAGGTGGATCGACTCCGGGCGGACCAGCGCGGTGACCGAGCCGGAGGTCGCCGATCCCTCAAGAAGGGGGAGTCTCGTACCCAGGACCTCGACGAAGCCGTCGCCGGCACGTCCGGAGACGCGATTGGTTAGGCCTACGAACTCGGCCACGAAGCGCGTCTTCGGACGGTCGTAGAGCTCCTCCGGCGGTCCGATCTGCTCGAGACGGCCGGCCGACATGACCCCGACCCGATCGCCCAGGGCGAGTGCCTCCTCCTGATCGTGGGTCACGAACAGGGTCGTCGTACCGATCATGATCTGGATGCGCCTGATCTCCTCGCGAAGCTGGCGGCGGACCTTGGCGTCGAGCGCCGAGAGCGGCTCGTCGAGGAGCAGGACCTTGGGCTCGATGGCGAGGGCGCGGGCAAGGGCGACGCGCTGCTGCTGGCCGCCCGACATCTGGTGTGGGTACTTGCCGACCTGGCTGGCCAGACCGACCAGCTCGAGCATCTCGGTCGCCTTGCGCTTGCGCGTCTCGGCGTCCACCCCGCGCAGTCGCAGACCGTAGGCGACGTTGTCCCGGGCGGTCATGTTCGGGAACAGGCTGTAGGCCTGGAAGACCATGCCCATGT
>CAYNGM010000073.1:0-2841 GCA_964396565.1 uncultured Anaerolineaceae bacterium
ACCGCCATCGTGGAGGGGCTCGCCCAGCGCATCGTCCGGGGCGACGTCCCCGAGACGCTCAAGGACAAGCGCGTAGTCGCGCTCGATCTCGGAGCGCTGATCGCCGGTGCCAAGTTCCGTGGCGAGTTCGAGGAACGCCTCAAGGCAGTGCTCAAGGAGATCAGGGACAGCGACGGGCGGGTCATCCTGTTCATCGACGAACTGCACACTGTCGTCGGCGCCGGCGCCGCCGAGGGCGCCATGGACGCCTCGAACCTGCTCAAGCCGATGCTCGCCCGCGGTGAGCTGCATACCATCGGTGCGACGACGCTCGACGAGTATCGCAAGCACATCGAGAAGGATGCGGCACTCGAACGCCGCTTCCAGCCGGTCCTGGTGGACCAGCCGACGGTCGAGGAGACGGTCTCCATCCTGCGTGGCCTGCGCGAACGCTACGAGGTCCACCACGGCGTCCGGATCACGGACTCGGCGCTCGTCGCCGCAGCGACGCTGTCCGACCGCTACATCACCGAGCGATTCCTGCCCGACAAGGCCATCGACCTCGTGGACGAGGCCGCCAGCCGGCTGCGCATGGAGATCGATTCGATGCCGGTCGAGCTCGACGAGCTCGAACGACGGAGGATCCAGCTGGAGATCGAGCGCGAGGCCCTGCGCAAGGAGACCGACGACGCCTCGAAGGCCAGGCTCGAGGCCCTCGAACGCGAGCTCGCCGATCTCGAGGAGCAGGGCGGCGGCATGAAACAGCGCTGGGAGGCCGAGAAGTCGGCGATCGCAGCCATCCGCGCGACCAAGGCCGAGCTCGAGAGCCTCGCCGTCCGCATCGAGCAGGCAGAGCGCGAGACCGACTTCGGGACGGCGGCCCAGTTGAAGTACGGGACCCACAAGGAGTTGACCGACCGACTCGCCGAGCAGGAGGCGACGCTCATCGCCCTGCAGGGCCCGGGCGCCCTGCTCAAGGAGGAGGTCGGGGCGGACGATGTCGCCGAGATCGTGGGGGCCTGGACCGGTATCCCGGTCAGCCGCCTGATGGAGGGCGAGCAGGCCAAGCTGCTGCACATGGAGGAGCGCCTGCACGACCGGGTGGTCGGCCAGGACGAGGCGATCGCCGCCGTGTCCGACGCCGTCCGTCGCGCCCGGGCCGGCCTGAAGGACCCGCGCCGTCCGATCGGCTCGTTCCTGTTCCTCGGCCCGACCGGCGTCGGCAAGACCGAGCTCGCGCGGGCCCTCGCCGCATTCCTGTTCGATGACGAACACGCGATGGTCCGCATCGACATGAGCGAGTACATGGAGAAGTTCGCGGTCTCGCGACTGGTCGGGGCACCTCCGGGCTACGTCGGCTACGAGGAGGGCGGCCAGCTGACCGAGGCGGTCCGTCGTCGTCCATACCAGGTCGTGCTGCTCGACGAGATCGAGAAGGCCCACCCGGATGTGTTCAACGTCCTGCTCCAGGTGCTCGACGATGGGCGGCTGACCGATTCGCAGGGGCGCACGGTCGACTTCAAGAACACCGTCGTGATCATGACCAGCAACATCGGCTCGACGGCCATCGCCGCGGTGGGCGGTCAGGCTGGCGATGCCGCCTACGACCAGATGAAGCGCGAGGTGACCGAAGCGCTGCGGGTCCAGTTCCGGCCGGAGTTCCTCAACCGGGTCGATGAGGTCATCGTCTTCCATGCCCTGACCGAGGCGGACCTCGTCGCGATCGTGGACCTGCTGCTGGCCGACCTTGGCCGGCGTCTTGCCGACCAGGACCTGTCCATCGAGCTCGCCCCTGCCGCTCGGGCCCTGATCCTGCGCGAGGGGACGGACCCGGCGTTCGGGGCGCGGCCGCTCAAGCGGACCATCCAGCGTCTCGTCGAGAACCCGCTGGCCCGGGCACTGGTCGCCGGGGAGTTCAAGCCCGGTGACGCGATCCACGCCGATGCCGACCTTGGCACCGGCACGCTCGTCTTCTCTACCGACCATGCGACGGTCGTCGCGGCGGAGACCCGTCGGGACGCGCGGGTGGTCGATGAGCCGAGCATCGTCGGTGCACGGAGCGGAGCCGGGGCGTCATCGCCGCTCGACCTGCCACCTACCCGCCGTCAGCGTGACGACGGGGGTGAGCTGGTCAACTAGCCCCGGGCCGCAGGGGCGTCAGCGCGTGCGCTTCGAGATCGTGGCCGGGCTGGCCGCAGGGCTGCCCGACCCGCTCCCGGCCTATGCACCGAGCCTCATGCCGGTCCGTATCGGCGGTCGGACGGACGAGGGACCCGGCGAGCGCCGCACGGGAGCGTCCGGTGGGCGACGGATCGAGACGCCTGGCGGACGTCGGGCCCTCGGCCACCGGCCAAGACCGGCCGCCGTGCTCGTCCTCCTCCACCCCGACTCCGATGGCGAGACGCGGACCGTGCTCATCGAACGGGCGAGCCACAAGGGACACCACTCGGGCGAAGTGAGCTTTCCGGGCGGCAAGGTGGAGATCGGTGATGACGATCGCTCGGCGACCGCACTGCGCGAGGCGGCCGAGGAGATCGGGCTCGATCCGGTCGCCGCGGGGGTCCACATCGTCGGGTCCCTCGAATCGTTCTGGATCCCGGTCAGTGACTTCCACGTGACCCCGATCCTGGCCCTTGCCGATCGAAGCCCGACGCTCCGCGCCGACCCCCGCGAGGTCGTGCGCATCCTGCGACCCCGGCTTGACCACTTCCTGCCGTCCGCACCGATCAGGCTCATCGAACGCGAGATCGATGGTCGCGAGTTGCGCTACGGCACATACGACGTTGACGGGCTGTCGGTGTGGGGAGCCACCGCCCGGATCCTGAGCCAGTTGGGCTCGATCGTCGCCGCCGGCTGAGGCGG
>CAYNGM010000073.1:2941-9242 GCA_964396565.1 uncultured Anaerolineaceae bacterium
GTCGCCGCCGGCTGAGGCGGAGGGCCGTCGTGGCGGCTACGCTTCTCGCCCGATGCCCGAGATCCTGCTGCGCGCCCGCAAGGACGCCTTCGACCTGGTCACGCCCGAGGAAGCGCTCGTCCACAACACCTTCGCCGACAACGCGGGAAACCTGATCTTCTCGTTCGCGGCGCAGCGCATCCTGGCCACACCCACGACAAGGGTCACGGTGGACCGCTTCGTCATCGATCCGGGTGCGGCCGACCGGATCAACGAGCGCTACGACGCCTACGTGATCCCGCTGGCGAACGCCTTCCGGCCGAGCTACGAGCCTCAGCTTCGACGGCTGACCGCGCTCATCGAACGTCTGCGCATCCCCGTCGTCATCCTCGGCGTCGGTGCCCAGGGTGACCTCGCCTACCGGACCGGGCGACTGGACGGGATCGAACCCGCTGTCCGTGCGTTCTGCGCTGCCGTGCTCGAGCGCGGTCCGCGTATCGGAGTCCGCGGCGAGCTGACCCGCGACTATCTGGCGGGCCTTGGCTTCCGCGATACAGAGGTCATCGGCTGCCCATCGCTGTTCATCCACGGCCCGGACCTGCGCGTCCAGAAGGCGACGCCGGAACTCGCCAGTGACGCCCGCGTCGTCGTCACCGTGTCTCCGTATGTGACTGCCATGGGACAGGTAGTCCGCCATCACCTGGAGCGTTACCCGAACCTTCGCTACATCCCCCAGGACATCGATACGCTCGAGCTCCTCCTGTGGGGAGGCATCGGGGATGACGTGGCAATCGACGACCAGATGCCGGTCCACGAAGCGCACCGGCTGTTCCGCGATGACCGGGTGCGCTTCTTCACCGAACCGTGGCCATGGCTGCGCTATCTGGCGACCATCGACTTCACCTTCGGGACACGGATCCACGGGGCCATCGCCGCGCTCATGGCCGGCCGACCGGCCTACGTCCTGGCCCATGATTCCCGAACGCTTGAGCTCGCCCGATACTTCGAGATCCCTCACGCCCCGATCGGCGACGGCGGGATGATCGACGCGGCCGAGCTCTACGCCCGGGCCGACTACGGGCCGTTCAATGCCGGGCAGCCAGCTCGTTTCGCGACGTTCGCCGCCTTCCTGGCTGAACACGGCCTGACCCACGCATTCACCGACGGTGAGACTGATCCACCATTCCTGGAACGCGCCGCGAACATCGACTGGCCCCGCGCTGTCACCATCGCCGACCGCAAGCCGCCGCAGGGGATGACGGGCCGACTGCGCCGCTGGCGCCGCCGCGCCCGACGCATGCTCCGTTCATCCCATGTCCGCCGGATGCGCGTGGCGCTGACCAGGGCTCGACGCTCCTGAGCGACCGGTGCCGGGCCTTCACCCCGGAGCGTCGGTGAGAACTCGTCAGGCAGGCTCGCCGGCGTCGGCAGCATCGTGCGAACGTCCGGCCGCACCTCCCCGCAGACTCCCGATCACCTGGTCCACGGGCGCCTCGCCCCCGGCGAGTCGGGTCGGATCCACGACGATGTCCGACTCACCCGGGACGAGCTCGATGACGATGGCGCGCATCTCCGAGTGTTCCGTCCAGGCCGAGTGGAGGAGATCGGGTGGCCACAGCACCGCCTCGCCGGCAGCGACCCTCGTTCGTTCGTCGCCCACGCCCACCCAGCCGCCACCCTCGATCACGATGAACCAGATCGTGTTGGGACTGGTGTGGGGCTCGATCCGCGCTCCGCGACCGAAGGCAAGTTCGCCGATGAACCCGCGCTCGTCGCCGTGGATGGCACCACCAGTGACGCCGACCGTCCCGGGCGGGCCCTCTGGTCGTCGATGACCGATCCCGAACCGGCGGACCTCGATCGGCACGGCGATCAGCGGCGGCGGCGCGTGGACCGTGAGGCGCGTCGACCACCACGCTTGCGCAGCGTCGCCTCCGGGTCGGCGAACTTCTGCTTGCTGAAGTAGCGCTCCCGGGCAAGGCGTCCCTCGTACGCCCGGAGCATGGGCGGGAAGCGCACGAAGCGGATCCAGACCAGCGTGCCCAGCCCGATGACCTCGGTCAACAGGATGATGAAGAAGTCGAATACGAACAGCGCCCCGACGATGACCAGGCTGAACGTGATCAGCCCCGTCCACCACAGCCACTCCCACATGTCGACGTATGGCTGGTGCTTGTGCAGCGCCCGGGTCCGCACGGCGTAGAGCACACCGAGGACGACGAGCAGTACCGCGGCAGCCACCCAGGTCGGGTGGAACAGGTCCGGGAAGTTGTGGCTATTGAACGGCTGGGTCAGGTATTCCCAGGGCAGTCGCGACACTTGGACCTCGGGGTGCTGGGGGACGCCGTCGGCGGGTCCCGGCAGATGGCAGGCGTGGGGAGTATGCCACGGCGGACGCTATACTCGGCACGAGCGACCGGCGCGGCCGCGTACCTCATCGGGCGACTCGACCGCCGGGTGACGCGCCGCCGGTGGGCTGGGCGGATCGGAGGTTGCCCGGGTGCGAGCCCTGTTGTCGGTGGCGGTGCGTGACGGCGTCTCCACCCTGGCCCGCGACCTCCATGGTCTTGGTGTCGAGATCTTCGCGACCGACGGCACCCGCGACTTCCTCGCCGGCGAGGGGATCGAAGTGGCGTCCGTGTCGGCCCTGACCGACAGCGGTCCGACGGTCGGCGGCCAGATCAAGACGTTCCACCATGCGGTCTATGCCGGCATCCTTGCTCGACGTGACGACACCGTCCAGATGGGCGAACTCGCGGACCAGGGGATCGTGCCCATCGACCTCGTCGTGGTGAACGTCAAGCCGTTCGCCCCGGCGGTCGGGGCGAGGCTGGTGGGCCTCGACGAGGCGATCGAGATGATCGACGTCGCCGGAGCCGCACTCCTCGGTGCCGCAGCACGCAATGCGGCCGGGGTGACGGCCGCCTCGAATCCTGCCCACTACCCGACGATCGTGGAGGAGGTGCGGGCCTACGGCTCGGTCAGTCCCGAGACCCGCGCACGTCTGGCGGCCGAAGCCTTCAGTACCGTTGCCGCGTACCACGCCGAGATCGCGGCCTACCTGAACCAGGTCTCCGGCAACACCTTCCCGAGCCGGCTGGCCATCGTCCTCGAGAAGGTCGACGACCTGCGCTACGGCGAGAACCCGCATCAGCGCGCCGCGTTCTACCGCGAGACCACGCACCGGAGTGGGACACTGGCCGACTCGACGCGGCTCGGCGGCGACAGTCCGTCGTTCAACGACCTGCTTGACCTCGATGCGGCATACCGCATCGCCCGCGACTACACCGCGCCGACGGTCGCCATCGTCAAGCACACCGATCCCGTCGGCCTGGCGTCGCACGATGAGCTCGTGGAGGCGTACCGCCACGCGCTTGAGACCGACCCGGTCGCATCGTTCGGCGGCATCGTCGGGGTCAATCGCGAGCTCGATGGTGCGACCGCGCGCGAGATCGCCGCCAACTCATACGAGGCAGTCGTCGCTCCCGGGTTCAGCCAGGCGGCGCTCGGCATCCTTGCCGCCAAACCCGGTCTCGAGCTCCTCGCCGTCCCGCCGGACCCGACCGACGGCATGCGCGACTACGGCATCGCGAACCTCGACTTCAAGCGGGTCGCAGGTGGGCTGCTCGTCGAGGACCTCGATGAACTCGGACTCGACCGCGGGCATCTCCAGGTCGTGACCGTGCGACGACCGACGCTCGAGGAGCTGACCGACCTCCTCTTCGCGTGGCGGGCGGTCCGCCACGTCCGCTCGAACGCGATCGTCCTCGCCCGCAACGGCGCGACCATCGGGATCGGCGCCGGGCAGGCGTCACGCCAGGTTTCGGTGGAGATCGCCCTGCGCCGCGCGGGCGACCGGGCCAAGACCGCGGTCATGGCCTCTGACGCGTACTTCCCGTTCCCGGACGGCATCGCGGCCGCGGCGAACGCCGGGGTGACCGCGATCATCCAGCCGGGTGGCTCCATCCGCGACGAGATGGCCATCGAGGTGGCCGATCGCCATCACCTGGCGATGGTCTTCACCGGCCGGCGGCACTTCCGCCACTGACCGGCCGACCGGGCAATCGGCCGACCGGGCCGACTGGGCCGACTGGGCTATCGGTCAGGCGAAGCGGGGCAGCACGTCCCGGGCGGCCAATTCCAGGGTCCGGGCGGCAAGCTCGGTCGGCAGCCCGTAGGGCACCGGGCGGACCTGCACCTGGCTGACGCCCTCGGCGGCGATCGTCTCGAGCTCGGGCAGGACGGTCTCGGGCGACCCGACGAGGCAGACACCAGCGGACGCCGCCCGGAGCGCGTCGAGATCGCCAGGGGTCGTGGCGAGGTACGCCTCGGCGTTGGGGATGAGCTTGGCCGTCGCGTACTTGCGCATCAGCCGGTCGAGCCATGGACCACCCTCACGCCACGCGGTGTCGGGGTCCTCGGCGAGGATCAGCAGCCGGTTGACCGAGATCGGCCCGGCGGCCGGGTCCTTGCCCAGCGTCGCCAGCGTGGCGCGGTACTCGGCGATGAGCGAGCGGACGTGCTCCCAGCCGAAGTGGGTCCCGGCGATGAGCCCGTCGCCGAGCTCGGCCGCCCGGCGGGCGGAGCGCTTGAGCTTGCCACCGACCCAGATCGGCGGGCCGCCCGGCTGGAGCGGCCGCGGTCCGATCGGACCCTCGGCATGGACGAACTCGCCGTGGAACCCGGGCTCGCCGGCCCACAGGGCGCGCAGGGCCCGGATCATCTCGTCCATCCGCTGCCCGAGGGTCTCACGGTCCAGACCGAACTGACGCCAGGTCGCCGGGTTCCCGAGACCGACGCCCACCGAGAACCGGCCGCGGGCGATGTGGTCCATGATCGTCGTGTCGTAGGCGAGACGCGACGGATCCCAGACCGGCAGCAGGGTCACGCCGGTCCCGAGAGCAAGGCCGGTCACCTGCGACAGGGCGGCAAGCACGAGCATCGGGGACGAGATGTGCTGGAAGCTGCCGGCGGGGCCGGCGTACGTCTCGCCGGCCCAGACCGACGTGAACCCGCCCCGCTCGGCTTCCTGGAGGAGCGGGATGTAGCGGGCGAGGTGCTGATCGACCGTCATCGTCTCGCTCTCGAGATCGAGGAAGATCCCGAACTCCATCCGGGCCATGCTGTCGTCCTCCGCGTGCGGTGCTTCGTTCAGGTCAGGTGGTGGCACGCCCGGGCGAGCGGCGGCCGGGTCAGGTCGCCGACGTCGCGCTGCTCGCGCCGGATGCGGCCGCCTCGCGGATCAGCCGACGGACAGCCGAACCGCTGATCGGTGTCTCGACGATGTCGATCCCAAGATCGGACAGGGCGTCGCAGACCGCGTTCGCGATCGCCGCGTACGGCCCGGTGACACCGGCTTCACCGACCCCCTTCAACCCGAACGGGGTCTTGGGCGACGGTGACGACATGTGGGTCAGGGTGATGTGCGGGATCTCCATCGCCGTCGGCATCAGGTAGTCCATGAAGCTCGTGACCAGCGGCTGCCCGTCCGGGGAGTAGGCGAGCTGCTCGTACAGCACGCCACCGATCCCCTGGGCGATCCCGCCCTGGACCTGTCCTTCCACGATCAGCGGGTTGATGATCGGTCCCGCGTCATGGACCGACAGGTAGTCGAGGATCCGGACCTCGCCCGTCGACTCATCCACCTCGACCACTGCGGCGTGGCACGAGTTGCCCCAGGTCAGGCAGGCGTTCATCCGGCCGCGCTCATTCGGGAAGTTGTCGGTCCCGGGCGGGTCCCACGAGAACGACGCCTCAAGACCCGGTTCCGTACCGGGTGGCAGCTTGAACGTCGCGAGATGGGCGACCCCCGCGACATCCGCGATGGTGACCGCCCGGTCGCTGACGCCGCGGACATGGATGAGGCCATCCTCGATGACGAGGTCGGTGGCATCGGCCTCGAGCAGGTGGGCGGCGATCGTCAGGACCTTCGCCCGCAGCCGGGTCGTCGAGCCCATGATCGCCCCGGCGGCCACGACCGTGCTTCGGCTTGCCTGTGAGCCGATCCCATAGGGCGCGAGATCGGTGTCGCCGAGGCGGACCACGACCTGGTCGAGCGGGACGCCGAGCTCCCTGGCGGTCACCGTCGCGATCATCGTCTCGAGACCCTGCCCCGACGGGCTCACGCCGCCGGCAACGACCACCCGACCATCGGGCTCGATGCGAACGGTGGAAGTCTCGTAGCCGGTCCACATGTTGGTGTTCGGGAAGTACGTGCAGGCGACGCCGTCGCGATACGACGCGTAGCCCACGCCGACCCTGCCGGTGGCCGTCTCCCTCTGGGCCTCGGCGGTCCGCTTCCCCCAGGCGACCGCTTCGTCGA
>CAYNGM010000074.1:0-9196 GCA_964396565.1 uncultured Anaerolineaceae bacterium
CAGCCACCAGTCGATGAACACCTGGCGCGGTCCGAACCGGAACCCCCGTCGCTCGCCGGTCCCCTCGAGCAGGGCCGCGAACCGTGCCAGGGCAGCGGTGAGTGGCTGCGTCGGTCGGGCGAAGAGCGGGTGGTCACCAGGCCACCCGCCGGAGTCGTAGCGGACGACGACGATCCCGTCGCGTTCGGCAGCGGCGATGCGCTGTCGAGTGCCCTTGGCGATCGATGCCCGGACCGCGCCGTCGTCGGTATCGGCGTGCAGAGTCAGGCTGACCCGATGGCGCGATGGCTGGATCTCCGGAATGGGTCGAAAGCCGGCGTTCCGCAGTCCGTCGCGTACAGCCGCGCCAGCAGCCGTGATCTCGGGGCCTACCGCTATCTCGGGGTCCATCGCGACGACATCGACACCCTGACCGCGGAGCCAGTCAGCCAGGGCGGCCATCCGGGCGACGGCGACCAGCGGATCGGCTCCCGGATCATGGACCGGGCCGCGCGGGACATAGGCGCTCGAGCCGCCGACCCACGGCTGGTGACGCAACAGGACGAGGGCGCCCGATCCGCCATCGAGCCCGACGAAGCGCGGCTCCCAGCCGAGTCGCTCACGCTGGGCTGCCCAGACCGTGGACTGGTAGACGTGCCCACCCGCTCCATCGACGTTCCGGCGATCCCATTCGGTCATCTCTTCGGCGGTCGCGTCATGGGGGGCGATCATCAGTCGGGCCCCTCATACGCCGAGGCACTGCCCGCCCCGGCCAGTCCGTGGCGGCGACGGGCCCAGCGCACCCGGGCTCGCACGGCCACGTCGTAGACGGCTCGACCGGCGGCATCGAGAGTCAGGTCGTATGCGCCGATGTAGCGGACCTCCCGGCCCCCGAACCCGGTCTTGAAGTGGGCGATACCACCCGTTGCCAGACCCCACAGGTCATAGCTCGTGGCGCCCGCTTCGCGCGACGAGCGGATGGCTTCCCACTTGAGCAGGTAGTTGGCCCTTGTCTCCGCCCCGACCGAGGTCATGCCGCCGTACGGCTCCACCACGCGCGGACCGCAGCGCACCAGGAAGAGCGTGGCCACGGGGTCGCCGTCGGGGAGTTGCGCGAACAGCAGCCTGGCGCGCCCCCCCGGTCGGTAGGCGTCCCAGACATCCCTGTACGCGGCCTCGGTCCGGATGAGGAAGCCGGCCCGGTCCGCGGTCTCGCGGTAGATCCGGTGGAACTCCCCCAGCCGATCGCCCTCGGCATCGACCACCACGATCCCCCCGGAACGCGCCTTGTTCACGTACTGGCGCCACTTCTTGCGCAGGTCGCCCCACAGGGCGCCCTCGTCGGCGTGCAAGTCGATGATGCGGGTCGATGTCGGCTGGATCGGTGGTGCCGGTCGCCAGCCCGCCGCGTCGAGCGCCCGTCGCGTGGCACCGTCGGGATCATGTGGTCCATCGAGCTCTATCTCGGGATCGATGCGCAGGTGCGACACGCGCCCCACCGAGCGCGCAAGTTCCGAGCGGACCACGGCACTGAAACCGGAGATCGCATCAGCCGTCCACGCGCCCGCGACCGGCCCACGCGGGGCATAGGCGAAACCCCACGGCAGGGGTCGTGGCCGGCGGACCAGCACTTGGGCACCGACGTGCGGGCCAGCGGGCCCGTTGGTGACGAGGCGGCCGGCCGTCCAGCCGTTGACGGCCTTCACATCGGCCCAGCCCGACAGCTGGAGATACGACCCGGGTTCGGACGCTTCGACGAAGGCGTCCCATGCCCGGGAGGCATCTTCCCCGGACTGGGTGCGCGCCGACGGCGCGATCGGCACGGCAGGCTTGGCGCTCGCGGTCATGCCCGGCGCGGACGGCGGAGGGCAGCGACCATGAGACCGACGATAGCGGGCAGTTCGGTGATCCGCAACGCACGGGCCACGGCAAGGAAGACGCCCGCGAATGCGCCGCTCACCACGCCGATCACGACGAGCAGGCCGACAGCCCGCGGCAGATCGGTCACCAGGCCGCTGGACCACTCGCGGACGACCCATCCGACGATCAGGGCGGCCACGGTCGCGACGGTGGTCAGGACGCCCGTCCGAGCGAGGACGCCGAAATGCAGATCCGCGATCCGTCGGTGGAGCAGCACGGCGAGTCCGAGCGCCTCGATCCAGGCGGCGATCGCGATGGCAAGCGCTATCCCGGGCAGTCCGAGGGGACGGACGAGCACGAACGCGAGGGTCGTGTTGACGAGTACCGCGATCACGGCCATCACGACCGGGGTGAGTGTGTCCTGGCGGGCGTAGAAGGCCCGCGCAAGGACGGCGATCAGGGAGTGTGCGACCAACCCGACCAGGAAGGCCAGCAGTGTGGCCGCGGTCAGCGCGACTGCCTCCGGCGAGAAGCCATAGCCGAACAGCAGCGTCACCGTCTCGGTCCGCACGATCGCGGCCAGGGCAGCCACCGGAAGCATCGTGAACACCAGCACCCGCAGCGCTCGCGTGAGGAGCAGCACGTACTCGGATTCCCGTCCCGTCGCCACCTCACGCGACAACGATGGCATCAGGACGATGCCCAGCGGGACGCCGATGACCCCGATCGGGATCTGGAGCAGGGTGAAGGCGACCGTGAACGCCGACACGGCCCCGACTCCCAGCGTCGAGGCGATCGCGGTCACGACAACGAACGTGATCTGCGTGGCGCCCAGTCCGACGGCCCGTGGGACCATCAGGACCAGCGCCTTGCGAGCCATCGGATCGCTTCGCTCGATGGTCGGGTGATAGCGAAAGCCGAGGTTCGCGATCGGCGGGAGCTGGACGAGGACGTGCCCGATGGCCCCGACCACGACACCGATGGCCACTCCGGCGATACCGATGGCCGGGAACAGCAGGACCGTCCCGGCGATCATCCCGAGGTTGTAGACGCTCGGAGCCAGGGCCGCCGCCGCGAACCGCCCGGATGCATTGAGCACGCTCGTCGCGACCGCACCGATCGCCAGCAGGATCGCCGACACGAGCATGATCCGGGTCAGTTCGACGGTCGTGGCCATGGTCGCGGCGTCGAAACCGGGCGTGATGATCGGAACGAGCACCGGCGCGGCGATGAACATGACCGCGGCGAGGATGGCGAGAGCGATGAGCATGAGGTTCGCGACTGTCGACACGACGCGCCATGCCCGATCCGCACCGTCGGTCGCCAGAAGACCGGCGATGATCGGGATCAGCGCCGAGGAGAGGGCACCCGCAGCCACGAGCTGGAAGATCAGGTCGGGTATCCGGAAGGCGGCGTAGAACGCGTCAAGGTCCGCGGTGGCACCGACCATGTTGCCGATCACGACCAGGCGGACCCAGCCGAGCACGCGCGACACGAGAAACGCCCCGGATACGATCATGCCCGCCCGCGCGAGGCCCTGCGAGGTCGTCACCGTGTCACCCGGAATGTGTCCCTGGCGCGGCCGGCGCAGGA
The DNA here is from genome assembly GCA_964396565.1 of uncultured Anaerolineaceae bacterium. Lineage (GTDB taxonomy): Bacteria > Chloroflexota > Limnocylindria > Limnocylindrales > CSP1-4 > SPCO01. The sequence goes on from CAYNGM010000074.1 coordinate 3,433, forward strand.
GATTCGTCCGGTGTGCCCGACGCTACCGACACGGACGCGCGGCGCGAGCGCGGGTGTGCGGCACGGTACGCGTCACGCAGGCGGCCCGGCGAAACATGGGTGTAGATCTGGGTCGTAGCAAGGTTCTCGTGGCCCAGCAACTCCTGGACCACGCGCAGGTCCGCGCCGCCATCGAGCAGGTGAGTGGCGAACGAGTGGCGCAACGTGTGCGGGGTGACGCCCGCCGGCAGACCTGCCCGCCGGCAGAGCGCATCGAGTCGGTAGCGCAGCCCGCGGACACCGAGCGGTCCACCACGATGGTTCAGGAACACCATCGGGGTCGACGCGCCGGCCGACGACCCTCGGCTGAGCAGCACGGTGCGGGCATCCTCGAGGTAGGCGCTGAGGGCCTCGACCGCCGGACGTCCGAGCAGACCGATCCGCTCCTTGCGTCCCTTGCCGATGACCCGGATCTCGCCCCGGCGCAGATCGAGCGACCCAAGATCCGCGGCGGCCAACTCGCTGATGCGCAGACCCGCGGCATACGCCGTTTCGACGAGAGCACGGTCGCGTTCAGCCAGGGCCACAGCGAGCGCGGCGCCTCGCCCGTGTCTGGCGATCGCGTCGGCGAGTTCGTCGTCCACCGCGGCCAGGAGCCGGTCGATCTGGTCGACCTCGAGCACACGCGGCAGCCGACGTGGCAGTCGGGGCGTGGCGATGGCACCCCATGGATCGCCGGGAGCGAGACCCTCGCGGACCGCCCAGCGATGGAACGACCGGATGGCCGCCAGCCGCTGTGCGACCGTCGTTCGCGAGACGCCCGCGCCGAGGTACGCCAGGTACGAACGCAGCTCCGTCCGCGCCGGGCGGCGCCAGTCGATCGACGCCTGCGCGAGCCACTCGAGATAGGAGCCGACGGCGGTCCGGTACGCCCGGACGGTCTCAGGCGACGCGTCCCGCGCCTCGAGTGACCGGAGGAAACGTTGGAGGACCGGTCCGCTCGAGGCGTCGGAGCCGGCTGGGCTCACGCTTCGGCGGCCGGCTCGGATGGGCGGGACGATCGACGACCCGAGCCGGAACCGGAGCCCGACCGCGTACCACCACGGGATGAGGACCGTCGGGTGGCGCCACGTGATCCGCCGGATCGGGCGGCACGGGCCGGACGGGCGAGCTGGGCCGGATCCGCGGGTCCACCCGCATATGCCTCGCCCGGTGCGATGTCCGCCGGGGCGGTCTCCGAGGTGGAGCCGCAGACCAGACAGATCGCGGCCTCGCCCTTCCGGGCGAGCGGTCCGCCGTCGGTGTCGTGGACACCGCCGAGGGGCTCGAAGTTGGTCGTGAAGTCGCACTTCGGGTACTTGGAGCATCCCCAGAAGACGTTGCCCGTACGTCGTGCGCGACGCGCGACGAGATGACCGTCACGGTTCTTGGGGCAGATCACCTCGAACGGCAACTGGTCCGGTGGCGGCGGCCCATCCTTCTTGATGTAGGTGCAGTCCGGGTAGCGCGAGCAGCCCAGGAACGGCCCGAAGCGGCCACGCTTGTCGACCAGCGTGCCCTGCCCGCACTCCGGGCAGACCTCACCACTGCCCTCCTGGGGCGGTGGCTCATCGCCGGGGAGTGGTCGGGTCTCCTTGTGTTCCGGGTACAGCGAACAGGCGAGGAAGCGCCCGTTCCGACCAAGTCGGATGACCATCGGATGTCCCTCGGAGCAGACCTCGTCCGTCTCCTCGGTCGTGAAGTCGCGGCGGCGGGTCGTGCGGCGCACTTCGTCCACCCGGTCGCGCAACGGCGGATAGAACGCCCGCAGCAGCGGGACCCAGTCACGCTCGCCGCGCGCGACCTCGTCGAGCTCCTCCTCCATCCGCGCCGTGAACGCGAGGTCCACATAGTCGCCGAAGTGCTCGACCAACAGGTCGGTGACGATGAGGGCCACAGGCTCGGGTCGCAGCCGACGCTCCTCGACCCGGACATAGCCGCGATCGACGATCGTCGAGATCGTCGCCGCATACGTCGAGGGACGACCGATGCCGTGCTCCTCGAGCGCCTTGATGAGCGTCGCCTCGGTGTAGCGCGGAGGCGGCTCGGTGAAGTGCTGGGTCGGCGTGACATCCGCCACGGAGGTGACCGCTCCCTCGGCGAGATCGGGCAGTCGACCCCCCTCCTGGTCCTCGTCGGAGTCGTCGTCGCGGCCTTCCGTGTAGACCCGGGCGAAGCCCTCGAACAGCGTCCGCGTCGAGGATGCGCGCAGCTCGTAGCGCCCATCGACGAGTTCGACGGTCGTGGTCTCGAGCTCCTTGGGGGCCATCTGCGATGCCAGGGCACGCTGCCAGATCAACCGATAGAGCCGCAACTCCTCCGGCTTCAGCCTTCCGGCCAGCGACTCCGGATCCCGGTGGAACGAGGTCGGGCGGATCGACTCGTGCGCCTCCTGGGCACCCTTGGCCTTCGTCTTGTAGACGCGACCCTTGGGCATCGTGAACGGGTCGCCATAGCGCGTCGCGATCACCTCGCGTGCCTCGCCCATCGCCACACCGGCCATCGCCGTCGAGTCGGTCCGCATGTAGGTGATCAGGCCGACATGCCCATCGGGCGTATCGACCCCCTCGTACAGGCGCTGCGCGATCGACATCGTCCGCTTGGGGCTGAACGACAGCTTCCGACTCGCCTCCTGCTGGAGGGTCGATGTCGTGAACGGGGGTGCCGGTGAGCGCTTCTGTGTCCGGACGCCGACCTTGCGCACGATCGGTTGGGCTTCGCGCAGGGCAGCGACATGGACATCGGCGGTGGTGCCATCGCCGATGTCGGGCGCCTCACCATCGATACGGACGAGCTCCGCGGCGAACCGCTCGCCGGCGGCCGTTGCGAGGATGGCCTCGATGGTCCAGTACTCGCGTGCCGTGAATGCTTCGATCTCGCGCTCGCGCTCGACCACCAGTCGGACCGCGACGCTCTGGACGCGACCGGCCGACAGGCCACCGCGGACCTTCCTGGAGATGAGCGGGCTCAGGGTGTAGCCGACGAGACGGTCCACGATCCGTCGCGTCTGCTGAGCGTCGACCAGGTTCCGGTCGATCCCGCGCGGATTGGCGAAGGCCTCACGGATTGCGGGCTCGGTGATCTCGCTGAAGGTGACCCGGCGGGTCTTGTCCTCGGGCACATGCGCTGCTTCGGCCACATGCCAGGCGATGGCCTCGCCCTCACGGTCGAGGTCGGTGGCGAGAAAGACCGTGTCGGATGCTCTGGCCGCCTTCTCGATATCGGTGACCTGCTTGCGTCGGTCGTCGCTGATGACGTACTCGGGCGCGAAATCATGCTCGACATCGACCCCGAACTTGCCCTTGCCGGGGTTTTCCGGTAGGTCGCGGACGTGACCATAGGAAGCCAGGACCCGGTAGTCGGGACCGAGGTAACGCTCGATGGTCCGGGCCTTGGCTGGCGATTCGACGATGACTAGGTTCTTCGGCACGGCCGGGAGTGTAGCACCGGGTCATCGACGGTCCGTTACGTCGGGTCAGACGTCGTGATCGGGTCGGTCAGATCTCGCGATCGGGTCGGTCAGACCCCGCGACCGGGTCGGTCAGACCTCGCGGATCCGGCGCAGGAAGTCCTCATCGATCTCGAGGTCGCCATCGGCATCTTCCGCCGCGTCCTGGACATCGAGGTCGCCCGCACCCGCAGTGACCGGGACGGGCATGGGCAGGTCGAGGTCGGTCAGGGCGGCCGGCGGGATCTCCACGAAGCGGATGTGGAGATACGGAAAGAAGAAGACGGACGCGGAGTCATCGACGAACACCGGACGCTTGCCGTTCATCGTCCGCAGGTTCGTGCAGCGCAGCCCGACGTCGGCCGCACCAGGCAGGTCGAACAGGTCCGCCAGCAGCGGCTGCTCATTGTTGATGTGCAGCACGACGTTGTGGATCACCCGCGCATCGTGCCGCGCGTCGCCCCCCGATAGCAGGGGGCTGATGGTCCCGGCGTCGGCCGGACTCCCGGCACGGCCCGGAGACGTCGCCTAGGGGTGGTAGAAGTCGATGACCAGGCGCACCCGGCCGTGCGACACCCAGACACCGATCCCGACGCGATCGTACTTGGCGTTCATGAGGTTCACGTAGTGCCCGCCGTTGTACGACTTCTCGCTCTGGAAGAAACGATGGCTGCCCAGGACCGCGCTGTAGGGGTTCCCCGAGCGACAGCCGATGTTCTCCGCCCAGCGGTAGCTGGAGTAGCCGGCGCGGCGGAGTCGATCACCGGGGTTGCCACCGATGAAGTGGCTGCACTGGTTGCTGGTCGCGAGCTTCTTGGCGTACGGGCGCGACACCCTGCTGCTGATCCCGCTGCTGAGGTCCAGGGGGGCGACGTTCCGACCACCCGGACTCGTGCACTTGCCGGTGGAACTGACCCAGCCACCGGTCCGGGTGCAGTTCATCAGCCCCAGGTAGTAGCGCTCGACGGCACCCCAACTGCCCGAGCCGGCACCGCCGCCGCCGCCATCCCCGCCGTCGTCACCGCCGCCCCCGTCTCCGGTACGCGGCTTGGGCTTCGGCTTGGGCTTGGGCTTGACGACTGTCTCGAACGTACCGTCGGACTTCTTGCCCAGGACAGCACCCGCTCTTGACGTCGCCGTCCCGGCGACCGTGGCCACCACCTTCGCATCGTATGGGAGTAGACCCGACGGGGTGAACACGAGGACCGTGTCGTTCTCGGCGAAGCGGATCCGACCCTTGATGACCTTGCCATCGGCCGTCACCGTGAACGCCTTGCCGGTGGACGCGGTATCCATGGACTCCGTGAAGCGGACCGAGATCGCGACGTTTCGGGCGACCTTGTCTGTGCCGTCACGCGGTCGGAACCTGACGACCTCGGGCGCACTGAGCGTGTGTACGGTCAGGGTGGCAGGACTTACGGCTATGCCGTCTGCGTCCTGTACGCCAGTCACGACCAGCCGATAGACGGTGTCCGCGGCAAGCGGTTCGGACGGTGTGAACCTGAAGCTCGGCTCGTCGGTCGTGCCGGTGGCCGTGACGGTCCCGGTCAGCGCTGGCCCGGTCGCCTCCGACTCGAGACTGACCGCCGACTCCACGGTCGCGGCATCGACCGGCGCCCCGAAGCTGATGGTGAAGGACGTCCCGGTCGCGACGCGATCACCGACCACGTCGCTGGCTGCCAGGGTCATCGCGGCTTCGCCGCGCGTCAGGAACGACGCGCGCGCCGGGGTCGTCAGCGGCCGACCGGTCTGCGCGAGAGCCCCTGCCTCGACCGTGATCGTGTGGTAGGTGCCAGGTCGCCAGTGGGTCGTCGGACGGATGGTGAGCGTGGTGTCCGTGGGATCCCAGGCGAGCGACACGGAGGCGAATGGCTCGACCGTGATCGACGAGGCGACCGATGTCTCGGTCATCGGCGTCGTGAAGGTGATGGTCATGGGCGCGTCGAGCGCGACCCCGGTGGCGACCGTCGTTCGGAACGCGGCCTGGGTGAGCGGCACGATCTGGGCAGGTGGCGTCGCCGTCGTCGGCGCAGGTCGTGCGAACGACACGATGCCAAGACCAAGGAACGCCCCGACGCCGACGGCTACACCGATCCGCGCGACCAACGAGTGCCGGAGGGCGGAGGTCGCGTAGACGGCGGCGTAGACGGGGAGGGCGAGGACGGTGACGAGGTGGTTCCGCAATAGTCTTCCCGGTTGCGGCTTCGGTGGGACGACCGTCTGGGGAGCCCTGAGGCGCCGGCCGTCCGGTTCGCGCTGGGGCGCGACCGTGGGTCAGGTTAGCACCGGTCGCGCGGA
>CAYNGM010000075.1:0-1941 GCA_964396565.1 uncultured Anaerolineaceae bacterium
AGCGTGTTCCAGCGCATCCTTGAGCCACCCGAAATAGGACCACCAGAGCAGGCAGACGACGAGAGCCGCACCGACCGCGGCGACCAGTTCGGGCGTTCGCGGCGATCCGCTGATGCCGATGCCGGTGATGATGATCGACTCGCCGAGCGCGATGATGACGACGCCCCCGTGCCGCTCGGACATGTGTCCGGCGTCGAGATCCCAGCTGTCGCGGCTCCCGGCGATGATCGCCGCGATGACGTCAGCGATGATCGCCACGCTCCAGATCCACGGCCGGAGTTCCGGCGACGCGATCCCGCCGACGAGCACAAGGATCAGGCCAATGGCTGACAGGCCAACCCATCGGACGACGCCGCCGTGGTCTGACGAGGCGTTCTCGGCTTCGACCCGTATCTGGATGCCCAGCCCGATGACACGTACGACGACATAGGGCACGGCGAACCAGATGCCGTCCGCACCGAGCGCCCCCGGCACGGCGATGGCCATTGCGAGCGCGACCGCCGTCGCCACCAGCGTCAGCAGTCGGACGCTCCGGTGATCGGCGTCGGCTGGGTTGAGGGTCCACGTGAACTGGGTCCACGCCCACCATATGAGCCAGAACAGGAGGATGGCTCGGGCGACACCATCCAGCGTGAGGTGATGGGCCGTGTACGCCGTGATCTGGGTGATGGCGAACACGAACACCAGGTCGAAGAACAGCTCGACGAAGGTGACGGCCTGGTGCGCGTCTGCTCGCCACGGCCTGCGACTCGTGGTGGGCTGGGAGTCGGCGTCCATGCCCGAAGTCTGCCGCACCAGACCGCACGCCGGGAACTCGATGGACGAGGTCGTTCGACATAATGCAGCACTCAGCCGCGGAGGATCGACATGGCAGCCTGGCCCGGACCGCTCGAGGCGATCACCCTGTTCGCCGAAGACCTCGCGACGACGAGGGCGTTCTATCAGGAGGTCTTCGGACTACCCGTGACCTTCGAGGACAAGACTTCGGTCGTGTTCCTGTTCGGCGCGACCGCGATCAATCTGCTCGACGCGGGTGAGGCGCCTGAACTCATCGGGCCGCATGCGGTCGCGTCGCCTGCGGCCGGAGCGCGCTTTCAGGTCACCCTTGGAGTCGACGACGTCGATGCGATGTGCGTCGAACTGCGTGGGCGCGGCGTGACGCTGATCAACGGACCGATGGACCGACCGTGGGGTATCCGGACGGCGATGTTCGCCGACCCGGCGGGTCATCTGTGGGAGATCGGAGCGAAGATCTAGGTCCGTTGCGGCCTATCCTTGTCGCCACCTGACCATGCCGCGCGCGAACTGAACGGAGTATGTGATCGATGTGCTGTTTCATCGCCTCGCTGTTCATGCTCGGCCCGCGAGCCGCCATCCTGGTCTGGTGGCTGTTGCAGCCGCTGCGCTGGAGCGAGACCTTCGACACGTTCCTGTGGCCGCTCGTCGGCTTCCTCGTGGCCCCATGGACGACCCTGATGTACGTCGCCGTGTACCCGGCCGGGATCAACGGATTCGACTTCCTGTGGCTCGGGATCGGCGTGGCCATGGACCTGTTCACCTGGTTCGGTGGTGGCTACACCAACCGTGGTCGGATGCCCGGCTACAGCGCCTGACGAATTTGGTCTCACGCGAGCCTGCTTCCGCGACCTTGGCACGGTTGACGACCGCGTCCTGATCGATGAGCGAGCAGGGCTGGCGCGCCTTCCTCGACGCCGACGATCTCGACGACTGGGCGATCCTGCATGGCGGCCCGACCGCCGTCTTTCGCACCGCGTCACTGGTCGCGGCGGCCGAGCTCGCCAGGACCATAACCACCGTCCCCGGGTTGGCCGGCACGCGGGTCGCCCTGGCGATCACCGATAGTCGCCTGACCGTCCGACTGACGCGCGAGATGTGGGCCGTCGAGGCGAGTCATATCGACCTCGCTCGATCGATCTCTGA
>CAYNGM010000075.1:1951-9084 GCA_964396565.1 uncultured Anaerolineaceae bacterium
CGCGATCCCCGATCTGGCCGCCGTCCAGGAGGTCCAGGTCGCCGTCGCGGCGAAGCCCGACGAGATCGACCTCGGCTTCTGGCGCTCCGTCCTCGGTTACGACGCCCTGGCACCCGACAACGGGATCGATCCGCTAGGTCACGGGTCGACCGTGTGGATGCAGGACCTGCCCGAGAACAAGGCGCTCCGGCACGCGATGCATATCGACGTCTCGGTCCCGCGGGAGCACGCCCAAGCACGGCTCGACGCCGCCATCGCGGCTGGCGGCCGGATCGTGGACGACTCCGAGGCGCCGCGTGCCTGGATCCTCGCCGACCGTGCCGGCAACAAGGTATGCATCGCGGCCTGGCCCGATGGCGCGGAACAGGCCCCCGACACCGATAGATAGCAGTCGCTCCGACGCCCAGGAGGGCGTCACGCTGTCAGGGCGGTCCTGCCCGTGGTCCGGGCGTCGACGCGGGTGCGCTCGGCTCGCGTCGACGTCCGAGGGTGAATGGCTCGATCACCCACGCGAAGGCGATCAGTACCAGGGCGGTGCACCCGATCCCGATGAGCGGAAAGGCCGTCTGGAGGAAGACGCGGCGCCCGCCGGTCGGGGAGGTGAGCAGAGGGAAGACAGCGGCGAGCAGGAGGACGACCGCAGCGACCATCATGGTCAGTCCCGCCACGAAGATCAGGGCGGTACGGATCCGACGATCGATCCGACCGCGGGTCGAGCGCCTCACCTCGCCGACGGCGGTCAGGACTGTGAGGCCGGCAGCCACCACCGCAACGACGAGGAAGGTCGATCCCAGTGTGTCACTGAGGCGATGCCAGCCGGTCGTCTGTGTCGCCTCGCCGACGACGGCCGCCCCGACCACGGCGATCGGCACTACCACCCAGCGCAGCCGGTCCGGGCTGATGAGCATGGCCCCGAGCGCGATCGCGACGGCGACGGCAGCCGTTCCGCTGGGGAAGCTGTTACGCAGGATCCACGCCGGTCCGTCCAGGAGTATCGGGCGCGGCAGGGTCAGCTTGAGGATCTCGACGAGCACGACAGAGGCTCCCATCAGGCCGGCCACGGCGATCCCGATCTGTGGTCGGCCCTGCAGGACGGATATCCCGACCACGATCGCAAGGGCGGCGGCGAAGGTCACGACCGTGATCAGGCTGAGTCGCTCCAGCCCTGCGAGTCGGTCCAGGTCCGGCCGCAGGGCAGCGCCCTCGAGCGCCAGATTCTCGAGTGCCTGACCCGCGCTGGTCGTGATGAAGATGGAGTAGGTGAGCCCGAACAGGATCAGCGAGATCACGGACGCCAGGCTGAACCTCGCGACTGCCGGAAGGCGCCGATCCGGTGCTCCGATCGCCTCGGGCGTGGATCCGGATGCACTCGGCGCGCCATCGTCGGACTCGGTCCCAGGCGGCACAGGCTCGGTCACCATCGACGGCAATGGTGACCGCATGCGTCAAGGCTCTGTCGCATCGTGAGCCAGTAGACCGCACGGAGAACCCGCGGCCTCGACGGCCGCGGGTTCGTATCGGCGATGGTCAGGCCAGCGCCCCAAGGCGCCTACATCAACTGCAGCCGCTTGTGGATCCGCAGTTGAGGCAATTGTATCAGATGCCGTTGCGGACCATGATCGAGCCGCACTCCGCGCACGATGGCGCATCCGCCTGGGTCTGGAAGCTGACCTTCGTGGACCCGAGGCTCATCGTGATCGTGCCCGCACCACCACCATTGCCGTTGCTGACCGACTTGCCGTTGCCGTTGGCGGTGTGCCCGTTGGCATGGCCATTGGTCGCGATGACCGCCAGCTCCTCATGGGGAGCCTCCGCGGCCGGCACGGCCACCGCGGTCGCCTTGGACGTCTCGTCATCGACCGCTGCCGGGATCGGCTTCTCGGTGGCCGCAGGCGGGACGGCGCCCGAGCTGGCGTTGGCGTCTGCCGCAGCGGACGCGGAGCCCGAGGGCACCGCTCCCACCGAAAGGCCACCTGAACCCACAGCCGGCGCCTCGTCGACGACCGCAGAGCGGTCGATCAGGCCGAGTATCGCCTTGTCGTCGTCAGCCAGGAACCGCGAGCCCATCCAGCGGAAGATGTAGTCCACGATCGACTTGGCGATCGGGATCTCGCCGTTGCCCGTGAAACCCGAAGGCTCGAAGCGGACGTGGGCGAACTTGTTGACCAGGTCCTTGAGCGGCACGCCGTACTGGAGCGCCACACTGACCGTGGTCGCGAAGCTGTCCATCAGCCCGGAGACCGTGGACCCCTCCTTGGCCATCTTGAGGAAGATCTCGCCCGGCTGGCCATCCGGATAGAGACCGACCGTGATGTAGCCCTCGTGCCCCGCGATGTCGAACTTGTGGGTGACCGCGGTGCGCTCCGCCGGCAGGCGCCGACGATGGGGGAGGGCGGCCTCAGCCTGTGCCTTGGCCAGCTGACGCTTGAGCTCGGCGACCGTCTCCGTATCTACCGCCTGGCCGCCCTTGTCCTTGGAGGTCATCAGCGGCTGGCTGCGCTTGCTGTTGTCGCGGTAGATCGCGATGGCCTTGAGGCCCTGCTTCCAGCCCTCCAGGTAGACCTGCTCGATCTCCTCGGCTGTCGCCGCCTCCGGCATGTTCACGGTCTTGCTGATGGCACCCGAGAGGAATGGCTGGATGGCACCCATCATCCGGATGTGGCCCATGTGATGGATGGACCGCGTGCCGTTGGCCGGCTTGAAAGCACAATCGAAGACCGGCAGGTGCTCTGCCTTCAGGTGCGGAGCACCCTCGATCGTCTCGCGCTCCATCAGGTAGGCGAGGATCTCCTCGGTCTGCTCCGCGCTGTAGCCGAGTCTCTTGAGCGCGGTCGGTACCGTCTGGTTGACGATCTTGAGGAAGCCCTCGCCGACCAGCTTCTTGTACTTGATGAGCGCGATGTCCGGCTCCACCCCGGTCGTGTCGCAATCCATCATGAACGCGATGGTGCCGGTCGGAGCGAGTACGGTGACCTGGGCGTTTCGATAGCCGTTCTCTTTGCCCAGCGCCAGCGCCTCGTCGAAGACCTGGTGGGCATGGCGGATCAGGGCTGCCGGGACACCGGAGGTCGGGATCCGGTAGGCGGCGTCGCGGTGCTTGCCGACGACCCGCAGGAAGGGGGTTTCGTTGATGGCGTAGTCATTGAACGGGCCACCGTGATCGCGGGCGATGATGGCCGACTGCTTGTATGCCTCGCCGTGCATGATCGCGGTCAGGGCGGCGGCGAAATGCCGGCCCTCATCGGAGTCATAGGCGAGACCGCGGCTCATCAGCAGCGCGCCGAGGTTGGCGTAGCCAAGACCGAGCGGCCGGAAGCGATGCGAGTTCTGCTCGATCAGGGGCGTCGGGTATGACGCGTTGTCGACCAGGATCTCCTGTGCGGTGATGGTCACCTTGGCCGCGAAGCGGTAGGCCTCCGGATCGAACTCCCCGTCGGCATCGACGAACTTGAGCAGGTTCAACGACGCCAGATTGCATGCCGTGTCGTTGAGGAACATGTACTCACTGCACGGGTTGCTGGCATGGATGCGATCCGAGTTGGCCGAGGTGTGCCAGTCGTTGATGGTCGTGTCGTACTGGATGCCCGGATCGCCGCAGAGCCAGGCCGCATCGGCCATGCGCCGGAAGATGTCGCGGGCGCGGAACGTGTCCATGGGGGCGCCATCGACCACGGCGTGGGTCGTCCACTCCTGGTCCTTCTCGACCGCCTCCATGAAAGCATCCGTGACCCGGACACTGTGGTTCGCGTTCTGGAAGAAGACGCTCCCGTAGGCCTCGCCGGTGAACGACGGGTCGTAGCCCTGCTCGATGAGCGCCCAGGCCTTCTTTTCCTCGAGCATCTTCGAATCGATGAAGTCGAGGACGTCCGGGTGGCCGGCGTCGAGGATGACCATCTTGGCCGCGCGACGGGTCTTGCCGCCCGACTTGACGACGCCGGCGAAGGCGTCATAGCCCTTCATGAAGCTGACCGGACCCGATGCCGTGCCGCCACCGGTCATCTTCTCGCGGCTGCTGCGGATGGTGCTGAGGTTGCTTCCGGCGCCCGAGCCGAACTTGAACAGCATCGCCTCCGTCTTGGCCAGGTCCATGATCGACGACATCGTGTCCTGGACCGAGTTGATGAAACAGGCGCTGCACTGCGGCTGGGGTTCGATCCCGACGTTGAACCAGACCGGCGAGTTGAAGCTCATCTTCTGGTGGACGAGCAGGTGGGTCAGCTCCGCCTTGAACGACTGGAGATCCCCGTCCGTGGCGAAGTAGTGCTGGGTCTCGGCCCACGCCGTGATGGTGTTCACGACGCGATCGATCAGCTGCTTGACGCTCGTCTCGCGCTCCGGCGTGCCGATGTGGCCGCGGAAGTACTTGCTGACGACGACGTTGGTGGCAAGCTGCGACCAGAAGTTCGGGACCTCGACGTCCTTCTGCTCGAAGACGCTCTTGCCGGTCTCGCTCGAGATGCCGGCGGTGCGCAGCTCCCAGGTGATCTCGTCGTAGGGATGGATGCCGGGGGTCGTCCAGCGGCGCTCGAAGGTCAGACCCTTGACTCGCGTCCTGCCGTCCGGCTCGGTCCCGTCGAAGCTGGCGCCCCACGGACCGGCGTGGCGGCCGGCGGGCCTGCTGGTCTTCGTCGACGTGGGGGCCTTCTTCGCCTTGTCCATGACCCCGACCGTGCTGGCGTTGGCTCGAGCCATCTGCTGTCTCTCCTCCGTCCCCGACGGGCCCTGCTGGTCCGTGTGCGGCGTAGCTACCGCGATCGACACGTCGTCCCTCGCCGAGGTGGTCCTGGGGCGGCCTCGGCGATCGGCGGATGGGGGCCGATGGGGAGGCGTCGTGGGCGCGCTCGGTGCTATGGCGACCCCACGAACGATACCCGTGTCCGGGGCGCCAGTCAAGCCCAAAACACCATATCTTGGGCTACGTTTCTCAATCCGACCACAAGATGTTGTGGTTTCGTGTATACGGCGCTCTCCACGCTCCGTGGCCGTTCGTCCACACTCAGCGGTGGTTCGTCCACGTTCGTGGTCGGGGTCGTGCACGCTGGATCCTGTGCCTGTCCACGGTCCGTGGCGGGTTGTCCACCGGGCCATCCACATGGCCAGGATAGAACAGCTGTTCTTGATTCGTCGAGTCTGATCGCCCCGAGCACCTTGTGGCCAGCCGAGACCATCCGGCATGCTCCGCCCACCCCACGGGTGAACGGTCGGCTGGACGCCCAGACCCCGGCACTCATCCGACGTCGTGACCACCCCACGGGCGGCTCGTCGGGGGACGGCAGGATCCGTGGCGATCGCCCGCGCTCCCCCGACGGTTCACCCACCCGGTGGTTGGCGGGGCTGGGCGTGGCTCGGTTCCGGGGGAGCCGTCCCCGATCTCGATGTCGTCGGTGGCTCGGCCCATGGCGCGATCGCCGCCGAGCTGGCGGGACGCTCGATCACGCTGGTGGCTGATCCGGCGGGCGTACTGCCGCTGCATCCACGCCAGGCGCCTCGTATCCTCGCGGTCATGCCTAGTCCCGCTGACCTGACTCCGGCCGACACGTCATCATCCGTCGCTCCATGGCTCGGGGCGGCCCTGCGGACCGTGTACCCTGAAGTCACCGAGATCGTCGTCGGGCAGCGACCGGATGCCGCGGACATCGCCGCAGTCCGCGCTGCGGCGGGGTCGGCGGGCGCAGTCGTGGTCGGGACGATCGATTGCCACCGCCAGACCGAGCAACTCGCGCTCGTCGAGGCGATATGCCAGACCGGTGTCCACACTATCGCCGTCGCGATGCGCGGCCCGTGGGATGTGTGGGCTTACCCGGCAGGCGTCACGGCTCTCGCCACCTACTCGATCCTGCCCCGGTCGCTCGAGGCGTTGGCCCAGGTCCTTGCCGGTTCTTCTGTCGCCGAGGGTCGCCTCCCGGTCGCCGCGCCGTGACCCTCCGTGACGAGATCCTGGAGCAGCCGACGGTCGCCGCCCGCTTCATCGCACGCGCGCCATCGGTGATCGATCCGTTCGTCGCCCGTCTGCGGACCGCCGACATCGACCACGTGGTGATCGCCGCACGCGGCACGAGCGATCACGCCGCCATCTATGCGCAGTACGTACTCGGTATCCGCCATGGCTGGACCGTGGCACTCGGGACTCCATCCGTGGTCTCACGCTACGGGGCGACTCCTCGGCTGGGTAGGTCTCTCGTCGTCGGGATCAGCCAGTCGGGTGTCTCGCCGGACGTCGTCGCGGTCGTCGCCGAGGGCCGTCGCCAGGGTGCCCCGACCCTGGCCATCACCAACGATCCGGGCTCGCCACTGGCGCACGTCGCGGAGACGACCATCGACCTTGGTGCGGGGCAGGAGCGGGCAGTCGCGGCGACCAAGACGTACACCACCGAACTGGTCGCGGTCGCGGCACTATCGGCTGCCCTGAGTGGTGAGCCCCGCGACGCGGCAGCCCTCGCGGCGATCCCCGAGGTACTCGGTTCGGCGATCACGGTCGAACCGGAGATCGTCGCCATGAGCGCCGATCAGGCGAGGTCCGACCGCTTCATCGCCCTGGCCCGAGGCTACGAGTACGCCACGGCCCGAGAGTGGGCACTCAAGCTCAAGGAACTCGCCCGCGTCTTCGCCGACCCCTACTCGGCGGCCGATTTCGAGCACGGTCCGGTCGCCCTTCTCGAGCCGGGCATCCCGGTCCTTGCGACCGTCCGACCCGGTCCGACCCGTGACGGACTGGTGGAACGGCTGACGACGCTGCGGGACGATCTCGGTGCCGCACTTGCCGTCGCCTCGGATGATAAGGCGGCACTCGCTCTTGCCCGTTGGCCGCTGCGGCTTCCGCCGGGCACGCCGGAGTGGCTTGGCCCGATCGTCTCCATCGTGGTCGGCCAGCTGCACGCGCTGCACCTGACCAGGGCCCGCGGTCTGGACCCGGAGGCGCCACGCAACCTGCGCAAGGTCACCAGCACGACCTGACCCGAAGGCCCAGGCGGTCCCGAAATGAGGGGGCGGGGGTCCACGGCGGCGCGACGGCCCTCTACACTGCGCGGACCACGGCGGTCCGAGGGTCGAGATCGGAGAGGGCATGCGTCGGCGGAGCGGCTGGAAGCGCACATCACGCGTCGCTGGAAGGCGGCTGACCCGCCTGCTCGCCA
>CAYNGM010000076.1:0-8834 GCA_964396565.1 uncultured Anaerolineaceae bacterium
CCGTCGACTCCGGAGCCGGTTCGTGGGACCATACGCGGCGACCCTCAGGAGGACAATTGCGATGACCGACGAGACCAGGGCTGCCGCAGACGCCGCAGCCGACAAGATCCACGACACGACGGCGGAGGCTGCAAGCGATGCGGCGAGCGGGGCCACAGGCGATGGCACGCACGACGCAGCCGGCACGACCGGGACAGGTGCAGATGGGACAGCCGGCAGCAAGCCCGGCATCGATGTAGGCGCGACCGCTGCGACCATCCTCGAATCTATCCGCGAAGCCGTCGATGACATCGCCGAGCGTGCGGGCCCGACCGTCAAGGAGTTCACGGCCAAGGCCGCAGAGGTCGCCGCCGTCGCGGCTGACAAGGCCGCGCCGCTGGCCCGCCAGGCCGGAGAATCGGTCGGCGAGGCGAGTGGCAAGCTGGCCGAGAAGTCGCGAGGCTGGGCATCGGGCATCCGGACATCCCTGGACGAGGCGGCGGTGACCGCGACCGACAAGGTCGGCGACGTGGTCGACTCGGTCAAGGGCGGGGCTGGTGATCCGGCGGGTGCCGCCGGCGGCGCGGTAGGGAGTGCCGACGAGGCGGCCTCGAGCGTGACGGCCGACGGTAGCGCGACAGCGTCCGAAGGGGAGAGCCCTGCCGGCTGATCGGCCACCCGCGGGTCGCCGATATACTTCCGCGCCATGAGTGTCCGCCCCATCGTCCTGCTCGGTGACCCGCGACTCCGCCTCAAGGGCAAACCCGTCGACAGCTTCGGGAAGTACCTGCACGAACTGCTCGATGACCTGACTCACACGATGCGCGACGCGCCCGGCGTCGGTCTGGCCGCACCCCAGCTGGGCGAGGCGATGCAGGCCTGCGTCATCGAGGTCGAGCGCCGCCTGTACGAACTGGTGAACCCGAAGATCGTCCGGGCGAGCGGCGACGATCGCGACCTCGAGGGCTGCCTGTCCATCCCGGGCTACGTCGCGTACGTGACCCGCCGCGAGCGTGTCTGGGTCGTCGCCCAGGATCGCCACGGCAAGAAGTTCAAGGTCGCGGGCTCCGGCCTCCTCGGTCGAGCGCTGCAGCATGAGCTCGATCATCTCGACGGCAAGCTCTACATCGACTACCTCGATTCGATGGACGAGCTGCTGCCCGTCGGGGCGAGCAACGAGGACGACGCCGAGGTACGCGAGGCGACGAGCGCCCTGGCGTGACCCCGCCGCCGGTCCCCACAGTCTTCCTGGGGAGCGGCCCGTTCGCCGTCCCGATCCTTGACGCGCTCGTCGGTCATCCGGCGGTCCACGTCTCCGCGGTGGTCACCGCCCCGCCGCGACCGGCCGGCCGCCGCGGCGACTTCATGTCGACACCCGTGCGTGTGCGTGCCGGCGAACTCGGGATCGGGCGGGTCCTGCGCCCCGAACGACTGCGCGACCCGGCGGCTATCGAGGAGATCGAGGCGCTCGGTGCCGAGCTGCTGGTCCTGGCGGACTACGGACGGATCGTGCCCGCGACCCTGCTCGACCCGCCGTATGGGGCCCTCAACGTCCATCCGTCCCTCCTGCCGCGCCATCGCGGCGCAACACCGATACCTGCCGCGATCCTGGCCGGCGACGCGACGACCGGCGTGACCCTGATGCGGATGGATGCGGGTCTCGACACCGGCCCGATCGTCGCTCAGAAGGCCGTCCCGCTGGTCGGGGACGAGACGACCCCGGTGCTGGAGGACCGGCTGGCCGCGCTCGGAGCCGATCTATTGACCGCAACTCTTGGGCCATGGCTCAGTGGCGAGATCGAACCACGGCCGCAGGATGGATCCCTCGCAACGATCACTCGGCCGCTGAAGCGCGAGGACGGCCGTCTCGACGCGCGACTACCGCCGACCGAGCTCGAACGCCGCGTCCGAGCTCTCCAGCCGTGGCCCGGTACCTTCGTGGACACCGCGCACGGCCGGCTGGCGATCCATTCCGCGGCTGTCGATCCGGAGGTCGCCGGAGAGCCCGGTACGTTCGACGACCTCGGGCTGCTGGCCGCGGCGGGGCGGTTGCGCCTCCTCGATGTCCAGCCCGCCGGTGGTCGGCGGATGTCCTGGTCCGACTACATCCGAGGCCGCCCGGGAATCGTCGGATCGCGGGTGGTCGCGTCGTCGGCCTGAGGTACTGACGTCAAGCCGCAGCGACTACGCCGTGCGCGATGGGCCGGCTGCGCTAGCATCGACCCGTGACCGAAGACCACCGACCCGTGACCGAAGACCATCGACCCGTGACCGAAGACCTTCGCCCTGGCCTGTCCGGCCTCCCACCCGAGGCTCTCTCTGCCTGGGTCGCCCGCCAGGGCGAACCGGGCTTCCGCGTGCGCCAGGTCAACGACGCGCTGTGGAAGCATGGTGGAGTAGTCGATGCGGCCGCGATGCGGACGCTGCCGTCCGGGCTGCGCGACCGACTGGCGACCGACTTCCGGCTCGATACGGTGGCTGATACGGAGATCCGCCTTGGCGATGGCGGTCTGACCGAGAAGGCCCTCCATCGACTCGACGATGGCGCTCTCATCGAATCCGTGCTGATGCACTACCCCGCCCGTGGGCGATCCCGCGAACGCCACACGCTGTGCATCTCGAGCCAGGCCGGTTGTGCCGTCGGCTGCCCCTTCTGCGCCACCGGCGAACTCGGGTTCAGTCGGGATCTCGAGGTCGCCGAGATCGTCGACCAGGTCCGTCACGCCGCCCGTCGGCTGGCCGCCGATGGCCGGCGCCTGACCAACATCGTGTTCATGGGGATGGGCGAGCCGTTGCTCAACCTCGACCGTGTGCTGGCCGCCGTGGAGGCCCTCAACGACCCGTATCGCTACGGTCTCGGGGCACGCCACATCACGGTCTCGACGTCCGGTGTCGTGCCGGGTATCAGGCGCCTTACCGCAATGGGACCGCAGTTCACGCTGGCGATCTCGCTCCATGCCGCGCGTGACGCGTTGCGTGACGTGCTCGTACCACTCAACCGGCGCTGGCCCGTGGCCGAGGTGGTGGACGCGGCGCGCGCCCACGCTCGGACGACCGGTCGACGGATCAGCTACGAGGTGACGATGATCTCCGGGATAAACGACACCGCGCTCGATGCAGAGGCGATGGCCGACCTGTTGCGGGGCGACCATGCCCACGTCAACCTGATCCCGATGAATCCGGTCGCCCACACACCGTGGACCGCCAGCCCGATGCCGGTCATCGAGGGCTTCGCCGCGACCCTCGGCGCCGCCGGGATAGCCACGACCATCAGGCGCAACCGCGGCCAGGAGGTCGGTGCCGCGTGTGGGCAACTCGCCGCGGAGCGTGCCGCTGAGCCCCCGGCGCCGGCCGTGGCCCGTCGACGCGAGGTCCTGGTGGCCGCCAGCGCAGCGGCGCTTCGTGGTGAGCGCAGCCACGAACCCGCGCCGGCCGGGACCGGGGCATGAACCCGGAAACGATGGACGGCGTCCGTCGCAGTGTCATCGCTGCGAGCATCCTCGATGCCGACTTCGCGAGCCTTGGTGACGCTGTCCGACGGGTCGCCGCCGCCGGCGTCGATCGGGTCCACCTTGATGTCATGGACGGCCACTTCGTCCCCAACCTGACCTTCGGGGCGAGGATGATCAAGGCCCTGCGGCCGTACACCGATATCCCGTTCGATGCCCACCTGATGATCGCCGAGCCGGGGCGCTATATGGACGAGTTCCTCGAGGCCGGTCCGGAGTCGATCACCTTCCACGTCGAGGTGAGCGAGCCCATCGAGCCTGTCCTGCAGCAGATCAGGTCGGCCGGTCGGCGGGCCGGTCTGGCGCTTCGCCCGGCGACCCCGATGTCCGCGATAGAACCATACGCGGACCTGCTGGACATCATCATGATCATGAGCATCGAGCCAGGCTTCGGCGGTCAGGCGCTGATGCCCGACGTGCTGCGCGAGAAGGCACCAGGGGCCAGGAGCCTGCTGGGCGAACGCGGTCGCGGCGGCGAGGTCCACGTGGACGGCGGCGTGAACCGCGACACGGCCGCGCTGGTCGGCTCGGCCGGCTGCGACGTGCTGGTGGTCGGGTCCGCGCTGTTCCGCGCGGAGCAGGACATGGCCGGCGAGGTCAGGCTCGTGCGATCCCTTGCCGATGGGGCGCTGCAGCGCGTCGACGGCGCGCCCCGCGCCGGTCAGCGCGGCGGCGACACGTCCGCCGGATGAGGGCACTCCTCCAGCGCACGACCGGGGCGCGAGTACGTGCAGGCGGGGAGATCGTCGGCGAGATAGGTCAGGGACTGGTCGTCTTCGTCGGAGTCGGTCCAGACGACGACGATGGTGTCGCCGATGCGCTCGCGCGGCGCATCAGCGAATTGCGCATCTTCCGCGACGCAGAGGGCCGGACGAACCGGTCG
Source organism: uncultured Anaerolineaceae bacterium (assembly GCA_964396565.1). GTDB lineage: Bacteria > Chloroflexota > Limnocylindria > Limnocylindrales > CSP1-4 > SPCO01. Next base: position 4,372 of record CAYNGM010000076.1, read on the forward strand.
CTGACCGACATGGAGGGCGAGGCGCTGATCGTCTCGCAGTTCACGCTATACGCCGACACCCGTCGTGGCCGCCGCCCCGGCTTCACGGGCGCCGCAGCCCCCGACCTGGCGGAGCGGCTCTACCGACGTCTGGCGGCGACGCTCACGGGGCTCGGGATCGGGGTCGCGACCGGTTCGTTCGGTGCCGAGATGGCGGTCGAGCTGACCAATGACGGCCCGTTCACGATCTGGCTGGACACGGACGAACGCTCACGGACATGAAGACCCGGTCGTCGGGCGACGACCGGGTGGGACGCGGCGGGAGTGACCGCCCGTCGGGCGTCGATGCGGACGGTCGCTCGAGGCGTCCGACCCCGACGCTACTTGGTCGCCTTGAGCTGGGTGCGTCGGCAGCGCGTGCAGACCAGCGCACGCGTCGGCGTGCCCTTCTGGTCGATCACGAACGGCTGCAGGTTCGGCTGGTAGCGGCGATGTGCGCGGACGCGGTTCATACCCGATGACTGCGGGTTGAACCCACCCATCGACACCTTGCCGCAGATCGCGCAGGAGCGGGCCATGCGGGAACCTCAGGGACAGGACGAGATGGAAGGCGCGGGCCGGGAGGCCCGAGCGGGGCGGTATGATAGCACACGGTCCAGAGCACACGGTCCAGACCACCCCGCCCGAGCCCTCCCATCCCGACCCACCGCAGCGAGGACACCCGCCCGCGTGGCCACCCGACCTACCCCTGGCCGTTCGCTCGTGACGCGCCGCGCCGTAGCGGACGTGGTTCGTGCCGCGACGCTCGGCTCCTACGGGGTCACCGGCTTCGCGGGCGGGCCGCTGGCCCGACTCGGTGCCCGACTGGGTCTGCTGAGCCCGGGCCTGCGAGTCAGCCTCGGTAGCGGGTTGGATGTGGAACTCGATCTGACGGTCGCCTCGGGTGTGCCCATCGCCGAGGTAGCCCGCCAGGTGGACTCCGCGGTGCGCTATGCGGTCGCACATGCCATCGGGCAGGAGGTGCACCGGGTCGTGATCCACGTGGATGGCCTGCGGGTGGTTCCGGGCGACGCGCTTCCGCCCCCCGCGTCTGCCGTCGAGTCGGCGGCCATCGGGCCGCAGGACCTCGCCGACAGCGGCACGGACGTGGCCTAGAGATGGCTCGCCAGGCGTGTGACGGCAAGGGCCTGCTCGAGGCGTTCCGAGCCGCGGTCGCCAACCTCGAGGCCCACGTCGACGAGGTCAACGCGCTGAACGTGTATCCGGTACCCGACGGTGATACCGGGTCGAACATGCTGGCCACGGTCAGGGCGGCCCTCGAGGAGGCCGATGGCGCCGCCGGTCAGCCGGTCGGCCGGATCGCCGCAGCCATCAGCTTCGGGGCCCTGATGGGGGCCCGCGGCAATTCGGGGGTCATCACCAGCCAGATCTTCCGCGGGATGGCCGAGGCGGTCGGCGGCAAGCGCCGGTTCAATGGTCTGGACCTTGCCCACGCCCTGAGCGAGGGCGCCAGGACTGCCTATGGAGCGGTGGCCAAGCCGGTCGAGGGAACCATCCTGACGGTCATCCGTGAAGCCGCTGCCGCTGCCGTGGCCGCGGCCGAACGCAACGATGACATCGAGACCGTGCTGGCCGCCACTGTCGATGCCGCCGAGAAGTCGGTGGCGCGCACGCCGAGCCTCCTGGCTGTCCTGCGCGAGGCGGGGGTCGTCGATTCGGGCGGGCAAGGGTTATACCGTCTCCTCCAGGGCGCTCTGTTGCACCTCGCCGCGGCGACACCACTGACGGTCGCGCGTGGCCGTGGCGGAGCCGGGGTCAAGCCATCGACGCTGGTCGCTCACGCCGACGAGGGCTTCGGATACGAGACGATGTTCCTGCTGCGCGCCCCCGCCCACGCCTCACTCGATGTCGACGCCATCCGCGACCACCTCGAGTCGATCGGCGAGTCGGTCCTGGTGGCTGGCGACGCGAAGGCTGTCAAGGTGCACGTCCACAACGAGCAGCCGGATGTCGTGATCAGCTATGGCCTGACCCTCGGCTCGCTGTCGAGGATCACCGTCGAGAACCTCGACGACCAGACGCGCGACGTCCGCGAATCGCGAGCGGCGGAGTTCACCGGAGGGTCCGGCGGCACGACCGCGGCTGTAGGCTCGAGGTTGGCCGCCCGACCAGGCGTCGGCACGGATGTGCCCCGTCTGGCGGTGGTCGCGGTCGTTGCCGGTGACGGGCTGGCCGCGATCTTCCGTGATTTCGGCGTCGCCGCCGTCGTCGGGGGTGGTCAATCGTCCAACCCGTCCACGGGCGAGTTGCTCGCCGCCGTTGCCGAGGTGAGTGCGCACGAGGTGCTGATCCTGCCCAACAACCCGAACGTCGTCCTGGCCGCCCGCCAGGTCGCCTCGATGTGCGATCGGCCGGTCGGTGTCGTTCCGACCCGCAACGCAGCGGAGGGCTTCGCAGCGCTGCTGGCCATCGAGCCCGCCATGGATGTGGCCGGCAACATCGGTCCGATGACGGACGCCGCCAGGGCCATCCAGACGGTCGTCGTCACCGAGGCCGTTCGCGACGCGACGATCGGCGGGCGCAAGGTCCGAAGGGGCCAGGTGATCGCGCTCGACCCGGACGACGGCCTCGTCGCTGTCGATGGCGACCGCGAGCGCTGCGTCCTGGCGGCCGTCGGCTCGCTCACGCCCGGATACGAGCTGGTCACCCTGTTCTACGGCGATGGTGCGGACCTCGCCGAGGCCGAGTCGATGGCAAGGCTCATCGGGGGCCAGGCACCGGGAGTCGATGTCGAGGTCCGCCATGGCGGCCAGCCCTACTACCGGTACCTGATCTCGGCGGAGTGACCGGCAGGGTCGAGCCACCGCCTTCCGATCCAGTGGAGCTGCTGGCCACGCCGCTCCAGCGCTCCGGGCTGAGCGCACCCAACATCCTGCGCCGGGCCGGAATCCGCCTTGGCTGGTACGACGTTCGGGACCTGCTCTTCCACCTGCCGCGGCGCTACGACGACCTGCGCGAGCTGTCCCGCCTGGGAGACCTCGTCTGGGCGGCCGAGGGAACGGTCGTATCGGCCCGTGTCCGCGTCCGCGAGATACACGTGGAGGCCACCTGGCGCAAGCGCGTCCAGCGGACCGTCGCGAAGCTGGCCGATGAGACTGGCGAGCTCGACGCGACGTGGTTCGGCCGTCGGTACATCGAACGTCGGCTTCACAACGGCGATGAGATCCTCGTCAGCGGGCGGCTCAAGCGGTTCGGCCGTCGTCTGACCCTTGACAACCCCGACTTCCAGCCCGTCGATGCCGAGGGTGGAGCGCTCAACGCGGGGCGGATCGTCCCCGTCTATCGACTGACCGCCGGGCTGACTGCGGCACGCCTGCGGATCGCGATGCGCGAGGCATTGGACCGTGCCGGCGACGTCTATCCCGAGTACCTGCCGGGGTCCCTGATCGCTGCCGAGGGCCTGGTGGGCATCGCCACCGCGCTCGAGAGCGCCCACTACCCGGAGTCGTTCGAGGCCCGCGATGCCGCCCTGCGCCGGCTCGCCTTCGATGAACTGCTCGCGTTGCAGCTGGGCATGGTCGGTCGACGACGCGCTCGCGGCCACGATCAGACCCATCCCATCGTGCTCGACGAACCGACCGATCAACGGATCCGCGGGGCGCTGACCAGCGCCCTGCAGGCGCGGATCGGACGCGCGGTCGAACTCACCGCGGACCAGTCCCTCGCCATCGCCGACCTGCGGTCGGACCTGGGACTCGCGACACCGATGCTCCGGCTGCTGCAAGGGGACGTCGGCTCGGGCAAGACTGCGGTCGCCGCATACGCCCTCGCGGCGGTCGCGCGGGCGGGCTACCAGGGAGCCCTCCTGGCCCCGACCGACCTGCTCGCCCGCCAGCACCTCGAGACCGTCGGCGCCCTGCTCGCCGACCTCGGTGTCGATGTCATCCTCCTCGCCGGCTCCCTGAGGGCAGCAGAGCGGTCGCGCGCCCTCGAGGCGATAGGCTCAGGTCAGGCCTCGGTCGTCGTCGGGACGCATGCCCTGTTCGCCGAGGCGGTGTCGTTCGCCCGTCTCGGCCTGGTCGTGATCGACGAGCAGCACCGCTTCGGGGTGGAGCAGCGCGGCCAGCTGGAGGCGAAGGCCGGTGACGGCACGGCACCCCACGTGCTGCTGATGACCGCCACCCCCATCCCGCGCACGCTCGGGCAGGTCCTCTACGCAGACCTCGACGTCTCGGACCTGCGCACCGCGCCGGAGGGTCGGATCCCCATCAGGACGGGCATCAGGAAGACGACCGATCTCGATGGCACCTGGGACCGGGTGCGTGCGGAGGCGGCTCGCGGTCACAGGACATTCGTGGTCGTGCCGCTGATCGAGGAGGGGGGCGGCCCAGAGTCCGACGCCGACCCGACGAGCGCGGTGGCCGCCGAGACAGAGGCGCGGCGCCTGACCGGGCTGCTCGCACCGCTCCGGGTCGGGCTTGTCC
>CAYNGM010000077.1:0-8814 GCA_964396565.1 uncultured Anaerolineaceae bacterium
GACGGTCGCCGAGGCCGCCGCGCTGCTCGGCGCGAGCGAACGGACGGCCTGGCGCTCGAGATCCGACACGGATGTGACGCCGGCATGGACAGAGTGTCGGACCGAGCACTACGGCGCGATCGAGAACGTGTGGTTGGCCCGGCATGCTCGCTGGGATGAGTCCGCGGACGTCTTGGAGGGGGAGTACCTCGATTGCCTCCATAACGCTGGGTAGAATTCACGAGGGCCGTCGCCGATCACGAGATGTTCCTGGTCAACGTCAGCGACCTCGTCCGCGATCGCCTGGTGTACCGAGGTCAACGGTCGCCGCCACGCCGATATCGCGGCTGTGCCGGCCGAGCGTCTGGCGATCGAGCGGTCGCTCCTGCGCCCGCTGCCATCGCTTCGATCCGCGTCGATGCCGACCGCGATCCGGAAGGTCGACCCGCTCTCGGCCCGTTCGCGGCACCGCCTTGACAGTCGCGGCGAGTTGATCCTCGACGACGTCCACTACGGGCGGACGGCCAGGCGCCCCGTCCGGGCTCTCCGGCCCCGGGGTGCGGACGAGCTCACGTTCCTCGGGCTGGGCCCGGCCGCCGAGCGCTTCCTGCGGGCCGCCGCGGCCGCCGGTGCGACGAGGCTCCATCACGAGCTCGCCGAGATCGTGCCGCTCATCGCCAGCCACGGCCGCGAGACCCTGATCGCCACCTGGAGCGGGCGCTCGTCTTCCGCCGGTTCACGGCGACGAGCCCCGCGTGGTGCGGGCGATGGGCATCGACGGCATCAGCAAGAGCGAGGTGAGCCGCATCTGCGCCGCGCTCGATGCCGAGGTGGACCGCTTCCGATCACGACCACTCGGCGAGCTCGCCTGCCCGCACGAGATCGTCGACCCGCCGGGTCGAGACCCCCGACACGTACGCCTCCTGGATCACCGCTAGGAGGGCCCGCTCGGTCCGCCGCCGCGGGTCCAGCAGCGACGGCAGGTACGACCCGTCGCGGACCCGTGGGATGGCCAAGTCGATGGTGCCGACCCGGGTATCCCAGCGCCGCTCGCGGTACCCGTTGCGGTGGGTCATGCGCGCGTCCGGGTCGCGCCTGCCGTGGGCGACCCCGGTGAGCTCGCTGACCTCGGCCTCCATCACCGCCCCGGCGAGGACGCGCATGCCCTCGCGCAGGAAGTCGACGTCACCGTCGGCGATCGCCTTGCGCACCGTGTCGAGCACGGCCATCCTGTCATCGGCCACTGTGGTGTCCTTTCGTGTCGTGGGTTCCTAGTCCGACGACGCGAGGATGACGCGGTGGCCGTTCCGAATCACGGCCACCTCGCCTTGTTACACCAACTGTAGGGACACGACCCGCCCGCGGGCCGATCCCTTCCTCAGGGTGTCAACCTTCCACCCCGCGCGCCGAGCGACCTTGACACCGAACTCCGGTGACACCCACTTGAGAACCTTGGAGAACCTCAAGGTGGCTTTCATGGCACCGCGTGCGACGTGTCTCGCGGCGAGCCTGTCGGCGCTGCGCGAGAACCTCGAGATGCTCTTCGTCACACGATTCGCCTTGCTGATCTTGGAGAGCAGCTTGGCGCCAGAAGCGACCTTCGCAAGGAGTCCCACGCCGGTCATCCCCAGGGCGCCGCCCACGACCGCCTCGCCTGCGGCTTCAGCCAGATCGAAGTCGTCCGTGGTCGCCGCGTAGATCGCCACGTTGACCGCCGCCCCGACGATCGCGCAGACGATGAAGCACGTCCCGTCCGGATCCATCTCGGTGACCGGGTTGTTGGCCGCGTAGGCATACAGGTTGGCCTCGGACCGGTCGGGGTCGGGCTGGAGGAAGCGCCCCAGGGCGGGGCTGTAGTGGCGGGCGTGCATGTACAGCAGCTCGAGCCCCGCCTCGTCGTCCCAGCGGACGTCGAATACGGCTCGACGACCAGGTTCGAACCGCTCCTATGCCTGATCGCGATACCCCCAACGTCGACCCTCATGCCGCTCGCGATCGTGACCGACAATGGATCCGCGTTCAAGAGCATCGCGTTCGACGCGTGCATCCGGGCCCGACCATACCTGCGCCACGTCGCACCCGCCACCACGCCCCAAGACCAACGGCGTCGCCGAGCGCTTCTTCCAGACCCAGGTACGAGTGCCTGTAACCCACGCGCCATCTGGGACGTGGTCGAGCTGCGCGACGCGGTGGCCGGCTTCGTCGCCATCTACAACGGGATCCGATCCAACGAGAGCCTGGGCTTCGCGATGCCGCTGAGCGCCTACTTCGGGGCTTAGCCGCCACACCTATCCGACCCCGAAGCGTCCAAGATTCCTGACGCGCACAAGATGTCGCGGCCTATTGATTCTTCGCTGGACAATCGAGCGGGGGGTAAGCCGCTACCGGACCCGTCCCTTTGCTTGCAGCCCAGATACGAGGGCCAGAAGACCGCCCGTATCGAGATCCACAACATTGAAGTCGGTGAGGTCAACTGCCGCCATGTAGCCGCGAAGAATGAGTTCTACGTCGGCTCTCGTCGCAGTACCCGCATCGTCGAGTGACCAGCCGTCCGGACTCGTCGAATCAGCCACCGCCTTGAGGATACGACCGTCGCCGGCGATGAATGCTGTTGCGCCATCGAGGGCATCGGTCGCTTCGATCGCGCGGAATGCTTCGGCCGCCGTTCGGAAGACGTCAAGGTCATCACCATCCACCGCAAGCACGTAGTCTGCGACCAAGGTGGTCACCACCGACTCCTCCAACTCTTGTCAGTCGGACGGGTGTCCCACGGCCTATGACGCCTCATTCCTTGGTCGCGGACGCTACCCTTTCCATTGGCCTTCGGTACGGCGCGGTGATAGTGCGGCCGCCAGCTGCGGCCGTTTCCGAACGGTGCGAGCCGCATCCGAAGCCTCTTGATGACCAATTCCTTCCGTACGACGCCGGTGGCTCGGAACGCCTTCGCGTCCACCTTGCGGCTGTGGATCTGGAATCGTCGGACACTACCGAGGGTCTTGCCCGCGAGCACACGACCAGGCTTTCCAAGTGTGCGTGTCGCCTTGCTGATCTTGGAGAGCAGCTTGGCGCCAGAAGCGACCTTCGCAAGGAGTCCCACGCCGGTCATCCCCAGGGCGCCGCCCACGACCGCCTCGCCTGCGGCTTCAGCCAGATCGAAGTCGTCCGTGGTCGCCGCGTAGATCGCCACGTTGACCGCCGCCCCGACGATCGCGCAGACGATGAAGCACGTCCCGTCCGGATCCATCTCGGTGACCGGGTTGTTGGCCGCGTAGGCATACAGGTTGGCCTCGGACCGGTCGGGGTCGGGCTGGAGGAAGCGCCCCAGGGCGGGGCTGTAGTGGCGGGCGTGCATGTACAGCAGCTCGAGCCCCGCCTCGTCGTCCCAGCGGACGTCGAACTCGCCGACATACAGGTGGCGGAAGCCGAGATCGCCGTAGGCGAGGCCGGTCGCCGAGTTGACGTGCCCGCTGTTGGTGAAGGGCGTGCCCCACGTGCTGTGGGTGTACGTGTTGGCCCGCTCGAGCGTGCCGTCGGGCTTGATCCGCCACAGGCCCATTGCATCGCCGTGGCCGTTCCAGGTGACGACGTACGTCCCGGCGTTGGCGCCCGAGGGGATGATGACCTCGACGATCGAGCCGCTCTCGTCGACGAGGTAGCGCTGGCTGACCGTCTCGGCGCCCGTGCCGATCTTGACCCGCTCCTCGCCGATGGCCTCGCCCTGGTAGCGGAACGAGCGGGTGATCGTGTCGCCCGAGGCCGGGTCAGTGACGATCTTGGTCCGGCGGCCCTCGCCGTCGTACCACATCCGGACCTGGTCGGCGGCGCTCGTGCAGCCGGCGTCCCGGCAGGCCTTGAGCAGCCGGTCGTGGCCGTCGTACTTGAGGTGCCAGCCGTTCCAGCTGGCGGTCCGGCCGGCCGAGTCATAGGTCACGTCCGGGGTGCCACAGGTCGTCCCCCCGACCTGGCACAGCTGGCCCGCCGCATTGTAGGCGAAGTCGGTGGTGCTCCCGGTGATGGCCTTGATCCGGTTGCCCGACGCGTCGTACTGGTACTCCTCGTCCTTCGCGGAGCTGCTGCAGGCGGCTCCGGTGTTGCGATACTGGATCCGGTCCTGTGGGTCGTAGCAGTAGCGCCGGTCGGCGCTCGTGGCCCCGTTGTCCTCGTCGACCTGGATCCGGTTGTCGTTGGCGTCGTAGGCGTAGCCGACCGAGCCCGTCGCGGCGGTCGAGCTGCAGGCGTGACTGTCGGGATCCGCCGGCGCGCTCCGGGTGCAGCGCTGGTGGGCGATGTCCTTGAGCCGGTGACGCTCGTCATAGCCGAACGTCGACTGGTGCTCGACATCGACGTTCGCCCCGGTCATCTTCGTCGGCAGGTAGGTCGCCTCGACCTGGTAGTTGTGGTCGGGGTCGCAGAGGGTCGTGGCGTTGGTCGTCGCGTCGCGAAGGCGGACGCGGTTGTCGCGGGCGTCGAAGGTGGTGGTGGTATGCCTGGTGGGCGGGGTGGTGAACGAGCTGCCCACGGCCTTGCACGCCTCGGCCGGGGCCGGGACGCTCGCCCAGTAGCAGGCGTCGGCGACGTTGCCGACCGGATCGAAGTTGGACTTGGCGATCGAACCGTCGGAGCGGCCCTCGCTGACCGTCTCGTCGAGCGGGTTGGTCGTCGAGGTGACGGTCGTCGTGTCGCCGCTGACGACGGCCGATGAGGTGCGCTTGTGGCCGGCCGCATCGAAGCTGTCGTCGAGGAGCCAGTCGCCGGCACCCTCGCCCGTATCGACGACCGTGCGGGTCAGCCGCCCGAGGCCGTCCCAGGTGTTGGTCAGGCGCCGGGTCCCCTCGCCCACGCAGGGCACGCCGCCGGGCGTGATGCCCTCGCGCACACCGGTCGGGTTGCCCCGGTAGTCGTAGACCGTGCGCTTGCAGGTGAACTCATCGTCGACCTCGTAGACCTGGCCGCTCGCGTGGTAGCGGGTCACGGTCGTCTGGGCCGTCGCGGTGTTCGCTCCGAGGGTCACCGACACCGGGCGGTCGAGGGCGTCGTACGCGGTCAGCGTCGCGAGCTCGGCAGCGGTGCCGACCGCGTCGGCCACGCCGACCTGTCTCCCGAGCTCGTCGTACTCGTAGGCCGTGTAGCCGCGCGCAGGATCGGCGGCCTGGGCCTGGTCGCTGGCCGTGAGCGTCCGCCCGATCGGGTCGACCGTCGTTTCGCCGGTCGTCGTGGCGGGCTTGGTCCCGCCGACATCGGGCGGGTCCTCGAACGTCGCGAAGGTGCGTCCGGCGCGATCGGAGAAGGTCGCGGTCAGGAGGTTCCCGAAGTCGATCGAGCGGCGGACCGCCCCGAGTTCGTCGCAGGACCACGTGGAACGGCGGCAATCGGGGCTCGTCGGTGCGCAGCTGATCGTGATGCCCGGTGTCGTCGGGGTGGCCTTGGTCAGGCGCTGGCCGAGCGCGTCGGACGTCCAGCGGGTGACGAAGTCATCGGCGCCGAGGCTGGTCCCCTTGGCCGTCTCGATGGCTCGCCGCGGGTCGGCGCTGCTGACCCGATTGCCGGCCGTGTCGTACGTGTGGACGGTCGTGAGATCGGTCCGGGCGTTGGTCGTGGCGTTCGGGGTGATGTCGTCGCCGGGATTCGTGACGGTCCCCGACACGAAGTTGCGGATCTCCCTGGTCAGATTGCCGGCGGTGTCGTACTCGTAGCCGATGGCCCGCGCATCGAGGAGGGTGCCGCCGGGCGCATGGTTCTGGCGGGTCTCGCGGGTGCGCTGGCCATAGGCATCGACCTGGTACTCCGTGGTCACGTCCTCGACGTGGCCGTTGGCGCCGCCTGCGGTCTTGTCCACGTAGTTCTCGATGACCCGCAGCAGGTCGTCGCCGGCGTCGCCGGTGTTGCAGGCGCTCCCGTAGCAGTAGCGGGTGATGGCCCGCTCGGTCGTCGAGCCCTCCAGGCTGACCCGCGTCTCGGTCACGTCGTGGTTGGCGTTGTAGACGTGGTCGGTCCAGCGCTCGTCGGTCGTGGTCAACGGCTCGACGACGCGGGTCAGGTTCGGCCCGAGCGTGCCCGCGCTCCAGGTGTTGCTGACCGTCCGCTCAAGGCTCCCGCCCTGGTCGTCGGTGACCGATGCGACCTCCATCGGGTAGGTCCCGTTCCAGGTCGTCGCCGTGGTGATCCAGCTCGAGCCAAGCTTGCGCGCCTCGGTCGTGATCCGGGCGTAGACGTCGCCGGCGCTCCCGTGCGTGTAGCGGGTGGTCGTGTCGGGGCTCGAGCCAGGCGTCCCGCGGCGGACCACCTGGGTCTGGCGCTGCGCGGTGTGACTGAAGGCCGTCCCAGCCGTCGTGTCGGCGACCTCCTGGGCCGTCCTGACCGTGCCCACGTCGGCGTTGACGAAGGTCACCTTGCTCGTGATCGTCCTGGTGCCGGTCGCGATGACGTCGGGGTTCGGCGTCACGTCCAGGTACTGGTAGGTCTGGGTCCTGGCGACGTCGAGCCCGTTGGCGGGATAGGCCAGACACGTGATGTGGCTGCCGCCCGCCGTGCAGTCGCCGGACGGAGCCAGCGGGTCGGCCCAGCCGCGCAGGTCCGCCCCCGAGTAGAAGAAGCGATGGGTCCGGTTCGGGGTGCCGCTGGTCTGGACGACCCCACCGCTGACCACGGCCCAGTCCCTGATGGCCGTCAGCTTGCCCGAGGTCCAGGTCAGGTCGATGTCGCGACTGATCGGGTCCTCGATCCTGGTCAGCTGCTGGCTGCCGTCGTAGGACAACGCCATGGCGTTGCCATGGCGATCCTCGTCGCGCACGAGGTAGCCGGTGTTGGCGGCGAGCTCGTCGAAGCGGTCGAACGCGCCGTCGCGCCAGGTCAGGGTGAAGCGGTCAGGCGTGGCCCCGGTATCGCGGACGAGGGTGGCATACAGGGACGCCGGGCGGGTGTACGTCTTGATCGTCGTGCCGACCGGGTCGGTGAAGGTGTGCCGGCTGCCGTCACCGTCGGTGTACGTCACCGAACCGTCGCCGTTGACCGCGAGGCGCCGGAAGACGTCGAGCCGCCAGCCCGGGCCCAGCCCGACGTTCGTCGGGTCGTGCCGGTTGTACACGAGGTCGACCCCGAACGAGCCGCCCCGGATGGGGACGTCGAGGACCGGATGGCGGAGCACGAGGTTGCCGTTGCCGACGTTGACCGACAGGCTGTCGCCGGCGCCCAGGTCCCACGTCTCGAACGTGTGGTGATCGCGCGTCCCGAGACCCTTCGAGAGGTCCGTCCGGATGGTTCCCGAGGTGATGGTCGTGGCGGTGTTGCCGTTGGCATCGCGTGCGGCGAGCGTCCAGCGATAGCAGGTGTTGTCGGCGAGACCCTGGCTGACGACCTGGTCGGCACCAGCGGTCGTGCCCGAGGTCAGGTGTCCGGTCGTGGTGTCGTTGGCGAACGTGCCGCAGGCGGTGCCCGACCAGGTCGCTCTCTGACGCTGGAGGTCCCAGTCGTGGCTCGCATCACTGAACCCTGCGACCGGGTCGATGGCGTCGAACCCGATGCCGCCGAAGGCCGCGGTGACGAGCGCCGGGCCACCCGCGGGCGGCCAGTCGAAGGCGAGCTGCGGGGCCGTGGCGTCGACCGCGATGGCCTGCGTCGTGTCGGTCGATTCGATGGCATAGGGATCGCAGTTGGCGCCCGGGCGGTTGGCCGTGGCCGATGTCGACCAGGTGACGTTCTCCTTGAGCGCCTCGGAGTAGTACCAGCTGTCGCAGTCGGTGTGGACGAACGTGAACTCGCCCGGGTTGTCGGGGCTCGGGTCCGAGCGCCAGACGGCCTCGAGCATGGTCGTCTGCCAGTTCGACAGGAAGATGGGCAGGGCGTATTCGGCGTCGCTGTCGGGACAGTCGGTCGTGGCGTTGGCTTTGAGGTAGTCGGTACTGCCGATGGCCCAGTTGCAGGCGACGCTCGTCGAGTTGATCAGCGCGCCCCAGTCGAAGTTGGCGTCGTCCTCGGCGTCGGCGCGCATCCAGACCAGGCCGTCATAGCGGTAGAAGGCGGTGCAGCTCCAGTCGTCGACGACCTCGCTGATGTAGCCGTACACGTTGCCGGTCGTCGAGTAGGTCGCGATCGCGGTCGTGCTGGCGGTGTTCGTCAGGTGGCCCTCGAACGAGGGCACGCTCGCGCAGTACGCCGCCCGGGCATCCTTCGGGGTGAGCGCCTCGGGGCGCGGCAGGGGGGCCTCGGCCGGCGCCGCCGATACGAAGAACGTGGTGAACCCGAAGATGGCGGCCATGGCCACCGTCCGGGCGCGGACCGACGGGACGACGAGACGACGGATCACTGCCCGGCCTCGTCGGGGATGGGCGTCGGCTCGACGTAGACGGGCTCGGGTCGAGGCAACTCCGGTGCCCGCTCCGGGTAGCGGATGGTCAGGTACGTCTCGACGACCAGATCGTGGACGTCGAGCAGGGTGTTGCGGGCGATGACCGTCAGCCCGACCAGCCGGCCGGCCTCGTCGAAGCGCATCTGCACCGGTCCGCGGAGCTCGGTGTGCGCGGCGAGATCGACCGCGATGATGCCGGGCACGGCGTCGGCCGTCGTCGTCCCTTCGATGGTCCGGACGACGGGCGTGGCGACCCCCTCGAGGCCGTCGATGCCGGCCGCCACGTCGGCGGCGACGAGCGGCGTCGTGGCCCGGGCGAGGGTGTCGTCGGGTGGAGGGTCCTTGCTGGTCGACGCGGCGGCGTCGGTCGGGACGTCCTTGGTGTCGGTCGTCCCGGTCAGCAGCGCCGGGAGCATGGCCACGGTCACCGGATCGAGCCCGATCCCGGGCGGCTGGTCGGTCGGGTGCCAGCCGCGGCCATCATTGCGATA
>CAYNGM010000078.1:0-8813 GCA_964396565.1 uncultured Anaerolineaceae bacterium
TCTGTGGATCTTGCGCCGCTCGATGACGAACCCATCCGCCTGTTCGACACCGCCGAGCATGGCTATTCCCTTCAACCGCGTCGCGTGACCCGGCTGGTCGCCGTCGATGTCGATGGTCGGGCGATCGTCTTCGCGATCGAGCCCGCCGATGGCTCCGACCTGCGCGCTCTGCTCGACACCGCGGATGATGCCGCCGCCACGATCCGCTGGCGCTGAACTCCCCGCTGGCGCTGAACTCCCCGCTGAACTCCCCCGGACTCGTCCCTGAAGCGCCGTTCTGACGCGCCTCCCTCAAGCGCCTCCGTTACCCTTCGGGCACATGCCGATCGTTTCGACCGACGCCCTGAGCAAGCGCTATCCGGGCGGCGTCACCGCACTCGACTCCCTGACCATCGACCTGGAGCCCGGGATCATCGGGCTGGTCGGTGCCAACGGCGCGGGCAAGAGCACGTTCCTGCGCATCCTGCTCGGACTGCTCGAGCCCAGCGGAGGTCGCGCGACCGTGCTCGGACAGGACGTCGGCACCGCCGGGTCCGAGGTCCGGCGCTTCGTCGGCTACATGCCCGAATCGGATGCCCTGCCACCCGATGTCTCGGCCACCGACTTCGTGGGCCTGATGGGTCGACTGTCAGGGCTGCCCGCATCGGTCGCCCGGGAGCGGACCGCCGAGGTGCTCCGGCACGTCGGGCTGTACGAGGAGCGCTACCGCGCCATCGGCGGCTATTCGACCGGCATGCGCCAGCGGGTCAAGCTCGCCCAGGCCCTCGTCCATGATCCACGGCTGCTTCTCCTCGACGAGCCGACCAACGGCCTCGATCCCGCGGGACGTGACGAGATGCTCGCGCTGGTCGAACGGACCGGGCGCGAGTTCGGGATCGCGGTCATCGTGGCCAGCCACCTGCTCGGGGAGATCGAGAGGGTCTGCGACCACCTGGTGGCGATCGATGCCGGCCGGCTGATCCGCTCGGCGCCCCTGCACGAGTTCACGGAGCGGACCGGCTTCCTTGCCGTCGAGGTGGAGGAGGGGAGCGATCGCCTGGCAGCGGCGCTCGGGGCTGCCGGACTGGGCGTCAGTGTCGATGGCCGGACGGTGATGGTGCCGCTTGAGGACGATCGGCCATGGGACCTGGTGCGTGATGCGGTGGCCGACCTGGGGTTGCCGCTGGTCCGCATGGAGCAACGGCGTCGCGGGCTCGAGGAGCTGTTCCTGTGAGCGCCTCGGGCAACATCTACGATCTGGGTTATCGCGGCTACGACGGTCCGCGTCTGGGCCGCCGGGTGGTCGCGCTCGGGTTCCTGCGCGGGACCCTCGCCTCGACCTATGGCATCGGACGCGGCGGGCGGGCCAAGGTCTGGCCGTTCCTGTTCGCGGGCCTGGCGGTCCTGCCGGCCCTGCTGGCCGTCGGGATCACGGCGCTCGCGACACAGGCCGGCGCCGGCGAGCTGCTCGAGGAGTCATCGCCGATCCGCCACGACAGCTACCAGGGTCTGACGTCCCTGCTGGTGATGTTCTTCTGCGCGGCGCAGGCACCCGAGCTGTTCGGCAAGGACCAGCGCTACGGGGTCCTGCCGCTCTACTTCTCGCGCATCCTGACCCGCTCCGACTATGCCCTGGCACGGTTCGGCGGTCTGTGGCTGGCGACGTTCCTCGTCGCCTTCGTGCCCCACATCGTCCTCACCCTCGGGGCGGTCCTCGCCGGGGCAGACCCGCTCAGCGGCTTGGTCGATGAGCTCCCGGAGCTCGCCCGTTCGGTGGTGGTCGCGGCGATGTCCAGCGGGTTGCTGTCGGCGGTCGCGGCGGTCGTCTCGGCCTGGATCCCGCGCCGGGCCTACGCCACGGCGACCATCATCGCGGTCTTCATCATCCCGCCGATCATCGTGTCGATCCTTGCCGAGCTCGCCGCCGGCGACGCGGCGGGAATCCTGATCTTCGTCAGCGTCGGTGATGTCCTCGAGGGCTTCAACGCGGCGATATTCGGGACGATCGCGGAGTCCGCGTCGGTCGTCGCTGCCGGACACCCAGGCTGGTGGTACGTGGTCGCGGTCGCCGTCGGCATCGTCGGGGCGGGCGCATTGCTGCTGCGCCGATACGCGGTGAGCCGCGAATGACCATGTCGCCCGGCGCCGAGCCCGCCAACATGCCCGAGCCCCCAGCGCCCGCCGTGACCGCCGCACCCACAGGACCCGCGGCGGCGGCCCCGGTCGTTCCCGCCATCGAGCTTGCCCACGTCTCACGCTGGTACGGCAACGTCGTCGCGGTCAACGACATCTCGTTCGCCCTGGGACCGGGTATCACCGGTCTCCTTGGTCCGAACGGCGCCGGCAAGACGACCCTGCTGCACATGCTGGCTGGGCTTCTGGCCCCATCGTCGGGGACCGCGCGCATCGTCGGTCGTCCTGCCAACGGTGACCCGAGCGTCTATCGCGATGTCGGGCTGGTTCCCGAGCGCGAAGCCGTCCCGGGTTTCCTGACGGGCTACGAGTTCGCCCGGCTCAACGCTGAACTCCAGGGCGTGCCCGATCCGAGCGCGGCCGCCGACCGCGCCATCGCCACCGTCGAGCTCGATGACGCCGCCCACCGACCCATCCGGACATATTCCAAGGGCATGCGTCAACGGGCCAAGCTTGCCGGAGCGCTCGTCCACGAACCGCGCATCCTCCTGCTCGACGAGCCGTTCAACGGGATGGATCCGCGCCAGCGCCTGCATATGATCGGGCTGCTGCGCTCGATGGCCGAGGCCGGTCGAGTCATCCTGTTCTCGTCGCACATCCTCGAGGAGGTCGAGCGTCTGGCCGACGCGATCCTCGTCGTCTATGCCGGTCGGCTCGCGGCGTCGGGCGACTTCCGGTCCATCCGGAGGCTGATGACCGATCGACCACACCGGTTCACGGTCAGCTCATCTGACGATCGGGCGCTCGCGGCCGCCCTTGTGCGACGCGCCGATGTCTTTGGTGTCGAGCTGACCGAGCGCCACCTCGCCGTGCGGACGACCGACTTCGGAGCCTTCACCCGAGATCTCGCACCGCTCGCCCGCGACCACGGGATCCGGCTGTTCGAGGTCGCCCCGACCGATGACTCGCTCGAGAGCGTGTTCAGCTACCTGGTGCAGCGATGACCGTGGCACTTGCGCTCGCGGCGTTCACCGTGCGCGGGCTGGCCGGTCGGCGGCGGATCGTCATGATGCTCGTCCTCGTCGCCCTGCCGGTCGTCGTCGGCGTCCTGTTGCGGCTCGTCGGTGGCGGCAGCCAGACCGACCGGATCCTGGACACCCTGGTGATCCGGACCGTGCTGCCGCTGGTGGCGCTCGTCGTGGGCAGCGCCGCCGTGGGCTCGGAGATCGAGGATGGGACTGCCATCTACCTGCTGGTCAAGCCCGTCGCGCGGTGGCGGATCGCGCTCGTCAAGTCGATGGTCGCAGCCGCGTTGACGCTTGTGCTGGTGGTCCCTCCGCTCGTCCTGACCGGCGTCCTCGTGGCCGGTCTCGGGCCGGCGTCGATCACGACGATCGCTGGCTTCACGCTCGCGGCGATCGCCGGCGGAACCGCGTACGCCTTCCTGTTCACGGCCCTCGGGACGATCACCTCACGTGCGCTGATCCTCGGGCTCGTCTACGTGCTGATCTGGGAGGGTGTGCTCGCGGGACTTCTGGAGGGCACGCGGTTCCTGTCGATCCGGAGTGCTGCCCTTGGTCTGGCGGCCGCCTGGTCTGGCGATGAGCCGCGCTCGGCGGCTCTCGACCCGGTCGCCTCGATCGTGGTCATCGGGGTGGCGATCGTCGGGGCGTTCGCGATCACGGCCTACGCTCTCGCGCGCTTCCAGGTGCGATCCGCCGACTGACGGTCGCCGAACGTTGAGATCGATGCTTGACGGGCGCTTGCAGCCTGCCTAGCATGGTGACAAGCGCCCTTGCTGATTCAGGTCATGACGACCTGACTACCTCACCGCACGAGGACCGGACAACGCGATGACTGCCGCATTCTTCCTGATGCTCCGCGAGGGCCTCGAAGCCGCCCTCATCGTCGGCATCATCGCCGCGTATCTCGTCAAGCTCGGTCGTCGTGATGCCCTGCCCAGGATCTGGGTCGGAGTGGCGGCAGCGGTCGCGTTGTCGGTGGCAGTCGGTGCCATCGTCGCGCTCACGGTGGGCAGCCTGCCGGTGCTGGTCCAGGAGACGATCGAGGGTCTGGCCGCCGTCCTTGCGGTCATCGTCCTGACCTGGATGCTGTTCTGGATGCGCCGGCAGGGTCGCGCCATCAAGGGCGAACTGGAGCACGACGTGGATGTCGCGCTGGCGGCCGGTTCGACCGGTGCCCTGGCCGGTCTCGCCTTCGTTTCGGTCGCACGCGAGGGCCTGGAGACCGTGCTATTCCTGTTCGCCATCGGCGCCTCGGCCGGCGACGTCGTGGGTCTGTTCGTTGCGTCGATCGCCGGTCTCGCCGCCGCGGTCGCGCTCGGCTGGGCGATCTTCCGCCTCGGCATCCGTATCGACCTGCGCAAGTTCTTCACGATCACCGGGGTCGTCCTGATCTTCGTGTCGGCCGGTCTCGTCGCCTTTGCCATCGCCGAGTTCACCGAGGCGGGGCTCCTGCCGGTCACGGCGACGGTCTTCAGCCTCGCCACCGTCCTGCCCGAGCAGAGCCCGCTCGGATCGGTACTTGCCGGCCTGTTCGGGTATCGGTCCGCCCCGACCGTCCTTGAGTTGATCGGCTACTTCGCCTACCTGATCCCTGTTCTCATCCTGTTCGTCGTGGGTCCACGACGACCGCGAGTCGCGACCGTGGCAACGACAGCCGTCCTGGTCATGGCGTCGGTCGTGCTCGTGGGCTGCGGTGGTTCGACGACCGCCAGCCAGGGTCCGGCTGCCTCAGCCGCCACGACCATCCCGGTGGACGCGATCGAGTACGCCTTCGAGCCGTCCCAGATCACGACACCGGCCGGGACCGTCGCCTTCGCCCTGACCAACAAGGGCTCGCTGGAGCACGAATTCGAGATCATGCAGGGCGACCAGGTCCTGGGCGAGATCGAGGGTCTGGTCCCGGGTCTGTCGCGGACCCTGACCGTGACCCTGCCGGCCGGCGACTACGTCTTCATCTGCCGACTGGCGGGGCACGATCTGGCGGGCATGAAGGGCACGCTGACGGTCACTCCGAGCTGATCCGTCCGGCCCGGGCCGATCGATCGGGGCTGCGCCCGGTCATCGCGCGCCGTGGTTTCAGAACGGCTTGGTCACCATCAGGAAGACGATCACGAAGGTGATCGCCACGGCAAGTCCAGCGAACTGGAGCGAGCGCGTGGCCGCCGTCGCATAGGCGTCGCTCGAGGGGTCGCGCTCGGCCTCGGCGAGTTGGCGACGGATGGCCGGTGCGAACACGGCGATGCCGAAGATGGCGACCGCGACATACAGGACGAGCGACAGCGACACCCAGCCGGCGCCAAAGTCATAGGGACCCATCGCCACCATCGCCAGACCGGTCAGCAGGATGACGATGTAGGCAGGGTTGGCGACCCGCCGGTCGAGTCGGCGTACGGCCGGGATGGTGAACAGGAGCCGCTCTCGGTCGCGCCCGGCGGCGCGCAGCCAGAAGGCATAGGTGACGTTGGCCCCGACCGCGATGATGACCGGGGCGACATGCAGGAACTTCAGGATGGCGTAGAGGGTCACGGCCGCTCCAGTCCATGGGCTTCGAGGAACCCATCGTCGGACAGCAGGTCCGCCGTCGGGCCGTCGCCGACGATGCGTCCATCGTCCATCACGACCATCCGCCCGAAGCACTCGGCCACCAGGCGCATGTCGTGGGTCGAGACGAGCAACGTCTGCTCGAGCTTGCGCAGCTGGACGATCAGCTCACGGCGGCCCCGTGGGTCGAGACCGGCCGATGGCTCATCGAAGACCAGCACGGACGGGTCCATCGACAGGACCGTCGCCAGGGCGACGCGCTTGCGCTGACCGAGCGAGAGCCGATGGGGGATACGGCGCTCGAAGCCGGTCATCCCGACCGCCGCGAGGGCACGCTCGACCCTGTCGTGGACGTCGTTCGCGGCCATCCCCAGGTGTATCGGCCCGAAGGCGACATCCTCGAATACGGTCGGGCTGAATAGCTGGTCGTCGGGGTCCTGGAAGACCAGCCCGACCTCCGCGCGGACCCGCTTGACGGTGGTCCGATCCACGACCATGCCCCCGATTCGAACGGTCCCGTGGCTCGGCTGATGGATCCCGTTGAGATGGAGCATCAGCGTGCTCTTGCCGGCGCCGTTGGGGCCGACCAGGGCGACCTTCTCGCCGCGCGCCATGCGCAGGTCGATGCCGTGGAGCGCCTCGGTCCCGTCCGGGTAGGCGAAGTGCACGTGCTCAAGGTCGACCCAGCGTGCATCAAGGGCCGAGTCGTGGTCGTCGCTGCTGCCGACGCCATCCGCCGCACCGGCGGGATGGTCGTGGACGTGGACATGCTCATGGGTCGGCCCACCGTCGTGGGCATGTTCGTGGTGGTGCTCGTGGGTCAGTGTCATCGCCACGGACCCCAGGCCTGGGCAAGCACCTCGAAGACGACCAGCACGACCAGTGCCACCCCGAACCACGCCAACGCCGCGCGTGTCAGCGGCGGACCGGCGAGGTAGCGCAGCTCGCCATCGAAACCGCGGGCCTGCATCGCCGCGTAGATCCGCTCGCTCCGTTCGTACGACCGCAGGAACAGCGAGCCGACCATCGCGCCGGTCACCCCAGCCCGCCAGCGAATGGATCCCCCCGGGCGCCCGGCACCCCCCTGCGTCGGACTGCTGGCCGAGCGGGCCGACTTGGCCCGGCTCATCCGTCCTGCCTCCTCGCCGATGACGCCCAGATAGCGGTACATGAAGCTGATGATGGCGACCATGATCCGCGGCAATCGCAATCCGCGAAGGCCATCCACGAGATCGTTGAACGGCGTCGTGAACGCGAGCAGCAGCGCCGCCTGCACGCTGATCCAGCTCTTGGCCGCGATCGTGGCGAACATCACTGTCCCCTCGGCACTGATGGACAGGGTCAACGGGCCGAGATCGACGGTGGCCAACGCTGGTCCACCACGGGTGAACACCAATGGCAGCGCGGCCAGCATGAACGGCAGGGCAAAGAACGCCGAGCGTGCGGTGCGTAGGGGTCCGAGGCGTGCCGACCACGACATCACGACGATCATCAGCCAGGCGACGAGGAGTGCCGCGAACGCCCCGGTCGGCACGAGGCTGACGGCCAGGATGAAGGCGATCGTCAGCAGGAACTTGAGGCGCGCATCCGCGGCATGAAGCCAGCTCTCACGCGGGATGTGGCGATCGAGTTGCAGGGCGTCGCTCCGGGGTTCGGGTCAGGCGGCCCGGGCCCGGCGACGGCGGATCAGCCAGCCGACCCCGACCATCACGGCGAACACGATGGCGACCCCGACGAGGCCCGACACCACCTTGGAGACGGCCGGATCATCGATCCCCGGGAACTCGTAGCCGGGGATGATCGAGTACAGCGCGTCCTGTGCGGCACCCATGAACCCATGATCCTCGGCGACCCGATTGAGGCCGTCCGGATCGGTCGACGCGAGCGGCGCAAGAACGACCACGACGGCGACGGCGACTGCGAGTCCGAGCACCCACCACCAGCGACGGAGAGCGTGACGCATCCTCTGGGAACCTCAGGCTGGCGCGGCGGCGCCGGTCACCCCGGCGTCGCGCAGGTCGAACAGATCGGACCGAGTGGCCGCGATGAAGGCCAGGGCGGCCATGGTGATGAGGGCCTCCCCGATCCCGATCAGCATGTGCACTCCGACCATGGCCGGAAGCGCGATGGCCAGTGGTGAAGTCCCGGAGGCGCCCAGTTCGATCGCCATGGCCGCGGCGGCAACGACCACCGAGACCCAGGCAGCTATACCGGAGGCCGGGATCCGCGCGCGCCGCTCACCGCCCATCACCTTGCACAGCGCCATGTACAGCGCATATCCACCCAGCGTTCCGATGGCCCCCATGTTGAAGATGTTCGCCCCGAGGGCCAGCAGGCCGCCGTCCTGGAAGACAAGGGCCTGGACCGCGATCACACAGGCCATCACGAGGGTGCCGGCCCAGGGTCCCAGCAGGATCGCCGCCAGGACACCGCCCAGGAGGTGGCCCGACGTGCCTCCGGCGACCTGGAAGTTGAACATCTGGGCAGCGAAGATGAAGGCGGCCATGACGCCCATCAGGGGGATCGCCCGCTCATCGAGGGTCTGCTCCGTGCGTCGCACCGAGACCGCCAGGACCACGATCGTCAACGCCCACATGAGCAGCGCCACGGGCACGGACAGCAAGCCATCCGGTGCGTGAAGCTGGAGGTCGGGCGCGACCCTCCCCCCGGAAGCCGCGATCGCGGCGACGATATCCATGGCCCTGGCGTCCCCTCCTGTCGGATCGGTTCGGGTCCGGCACAGCCGGCTCGAGTCTTCAATGCTACGTCGTGCCGAGGACTAACGCAACGCGTTGCATCAACGGCATGTCGCAGCCATCACCCTATACTTCGCGCGATGACGACTGATGGATCTCCCGGCTCGACCGGCGCGATCACCGGAAGCTCTGAGGACTGGTCGGTGATCCCCGACCGTCTGCGTGCGCGCGGCCTGCGCTGGACACCACAGCGGCGTCTCCTGGTGGAGGTCCTGGCCCGCACGGATGGCCACGTGACCGGCGCCGAACTCGTCGAACGGTGCCGCGCGCTCGACCCGGCGACCATCCCATCGACCGTCTATCGCACCCTGGATGTGCTCGAGGAACTCGGCGTCGTCAGCCACAGCCACGGTGCCGATGGTCGCGAGGAGTTCCACGT
>CAYNGM010000079.1:0-7110 GCA_964396565.1 uncultured Anaerolineaceae bacterium
GACGCGATGACGATATCCATGAAGTCCATGGGATGACCCCGGGGTTGCGGCGCGCGGCTCGCGCCATCGAGGCGAACTCTACTGCGACGCCTGACCGGATGCCGCCGGCGCGAGACGGCCCTCGGCGGCATTGGTGAGGAGGACCGATCCGCCACGCCCGCCGGGTCCCGACCCGATCAGGTCCGGGCGATCGAAGGCGACGCCGCGGTCGCGCAGGGATACGTACGAGTCATGGCCGATGACGAGGTGGTCGAGCAGCCCGATGTCCAGGAGTCGGCCGGCAGCGACCGCCTCGGCGGTGAGATGCAGGTCGTCAGGCGACGGCGTGGGGTCGCCCGACGGGTGGTTGTGGACTAGGATGACGCTCGCCGCGTGCAGCCTGACGGCGTCACGGAACAGCTCACCGACGCGCACCAGCGACGACGAGACGTTTCCCTGATATACGGTCTGGATGCGCAGCACGTGGTTCCTGGTGTCGAGCAGCACCACCCGAAGTTCCTCGCGTTCCAGCCGACCCATCTGCAGGATCAACCGGTCGGCGAGGTCGGCCGGTCCACGGATGGACCAGCGCTGGGCCGGCCAGTCGGCCATCAGCCGGCGCCCGAGCTCGAACGCCGCCACCAGCTGCGCAGCCTTGGCCGTCCCGACACCCGGCAGGCCGGCTAGCTCGAGGTCCGATGCCCGCGAGAGTCCGGCCAGCCCGTCGTGGATCGCCAGCGCGTCCTCGGCAAGCTCGACCGCAGATCGGCCGCGGGTGCCACTTCCCCACAGCAGCGCGATCAACTCCGCGGAAGCCAGACCGGCCGCGCCCCTCTGGGCGAGTCGCTCCCGCGGGCGTTCCGTCACGGGCAGCTCGCGGATCGCGTGGCCGCGTCCCGGACCACCCGCACTCGTCCGTGTATCGATCATCACGATGCCCTCCGGTCGACTGCGCTGGCGAGGCGTCCCCGGGCCCGGACGACGGAAGCCCGCCGATTCCCCCCGCCATCCGGACCCAGGGGACGACGCGGAGCCTACGCAGGAGCGCTCACCGCCCACTCATCGAGCGCTGCACCACGGGTTTGTGGACATCTCGTCACGTGGCCCTGCCCGCGGGCCCGGCGCATCCGCGGTCAGGCGCCGGAGCGCAGCGCCGCCTCGCCGAGCACGATGAGGATCCCGTTGAACGCCGCGTGCAACCCGACCGACGCCCACACGGACCGGCGTCGCTGGAATACCAGGCCAAGGGCGATGGCGACCGGGATCCGGCTCGCGAACCCGACCACTGCCATGGCCAGGGCTTCGCTGGCGCCAGAGCCGCTGATGGTCAGGACGTGGACCACGGCGAAGAAGAGCGCGCCGCGGATCAGCCCACGGCGGGCGCCAAGGGATGCGGTCCAGGCAGTCGTGGCGAAGGCACGGAACATCAACTCCTCACCGAGTGGCGCGACGACGGCTCCGGCAAGGAGGTTGATGAGCAGGCCGCTCAGCTCGCCGGTCGGCGGCAGCGGGCTGACCGGCGTGACCGG
This sequence comes from uncultured Anaerolineaceae bacterium, assembly GCA_964396565.1. Taxonomy (GTDB): domain Bacteria; phylum Chloroflexota; class Limnocylindria; order Limnocylindrales; family CSP1-4; genus SPCO01. The sequence continues at coordinate 1,509 of CAYNGM010000079.1, forward strand.
CAGCAGCGTGGACAGGATCGCTGCGATCGGGATGGTGACGACGATCGTCGGGGCCGCCCAGAGCGCCCCGGCCAGCACCTCGCCGACGGCCGCGCGATCGAAGCGACGGACCTGCATCCCGGCCCACGTGAGTGCACCGCCATCAACGACCAGCAGCCTGACCAGGCCGAGATAGACGAACGCCTGGACGATCACCGACCCCAGGCGCGCGAGCGGACCATCCATGGGCAGACCGATGGCGCCGAGGGGTATCCCGAGGGCGACGACAGCCAGGATCGAGACTGGTATCGAGGCCGCAAAGACCAGCAGCGGCGAGGGCCCCGCATACCCGGAACGGCCACTGGCTTGCCGTTCGATACCCTGCGACCCTGCACCGGCGACCAGCCCGAGGCTGAGCAGGAGCAGGCCGGCCAGGATCAGCCAGGGAGCCGCACCCCCACCCCCCGACAGCAGGCCGATGGCGATGGTGACGATGCCACCGACCGACCCGCCCCAACCGATCATGAACAGGGCCGGTGCCTGGCGCCCCTCGATCGTGAACGTGGTCGAGCCCGGTGGCGGAGATGCGACCGGCGTGGCCGGCGCGACGGGCGGATCTGGCGGGACGGTGGGGACGCCCGACACGGGATCCGGAGCGTTCGACTCCGGGTCTGTCGCGTCGTGCGCGGTCAACGCTCGGGCAGCGCGTCCTGCGCGGTCGCCGGCCGGCCAGCGCGGGCAGAGGAGCGACCCTGGCGGACCGTCGACCTGATCGGCGCCGGCGTGGTCGAAGTCGTGCCGGGGGTCGCCAGTCGACCGGTCGCCTCCGTCCCGGCCGGCAGCGGTTCGATGGTGGCGCTCACGGGCGCCTCACGCCGCTCGAAGTCCTTGCCGCACCAGGCGCACAGCGACCAGTCCAGGCCCACCAGCCGCGAGCAGTTGGGACAGACCCGGTTCAGGCGCGTCCGGCACGACGGGCAGATGATCCACTCCTCGTGGACCCGCCGCTCGCAGGTCGGACAGTGGCGGATCGCCTCGACCTCGGCCAGCAGCGCCTCCTCGGCGAGGTTGCGCTCCCACGTCTCACCGATCTTCTCGTGCGGGCGGACGATCTTGTACACCCAGTACGCGAGCAGGAAGAAGACCGGGGTCGCGAGGATGATCGTCGCGGCCACAAGGTAGGGCAGGATCGCGTTGTCGGATCGCTGCTGCATGTCCCGGAACGCCCAATAGGCGGTGGCGATCCAGAGGACGATGACGTAGAAGGCGATGAACCGCAGACCGAACTGGACGACCGGACTGCCGACGATCTGACCGATCGTGTCGGTGATCCCGGTGAGGATCTGATCCATGCGCTAAGCGGCTGCCTCCTGGGGCGTCGGTCATCGACGGCCTACCATCCCGAGGGACGGACGGCGTCGGGCGCAGTGTAGCAGGGGTCCCCGTGCGCGCCGGGGAGGCTATCGAGTCCTCGAGCGCCGGTCAGACGCCCGGATCGGGTCGTGCGTGACGGTCCACCACGATGGCGGCGATGCCGGCGGCGACGCACAGGAGCGCGCCCAGTCCGACGGCCATCGCCCCGAGCGATCCGGCGAGCGGACCCACGAGGTACGGCCAGACGAGTCCGACCAGCAGCGCGCCAAGACCCAGACCGGGGAGCCCGATGCCAGCCCACGGCGGGACCCGGTCACGCATGATCGCGGCGGCGAGAAGCCCGATCAGGCCCAGGACGGCCAGCACATGCCACGGCCCGGCGAGGCCCCAGCGGTCCAGGTAGCCGACTCCGGATGATCCGATGACGGTGATCGATGACCAGGGCAGCAGGAACCCGACGATGGCCAGCATCGAGCCGGCGACGGCCAGCCAGCCGACGAACTCGTTGGCCGCGCTGAGGTCGATCACGCTGCGGGCCACCGGATCGACGTCGGCATCCGTGGTCGCACCGTCCATATCCGCCAGGTGGCCGTTCGAGAGGTGCGGATCGGCCGAGCGATCGGCATATCCGGCCCATGCCCGGGCAGGCGCGGCGGCACCGGCCGGCGAGGTCGGGACGGCGGGCGAGATCATTCCCGCCCCTGTCGGCATGGGCGGCACATATGAGCCAGGTGTCGGCGCGCCCGAAGTCCCGCCGGTCGAAGCGCCGACGACCGCACCACCCGCGGAGCGCCCTCCGACCGATGTGAACGCGGCAGACGTCTCCACGACCGGCATCTCGATGGATACGCCATCATCGAGGCCCAAGTCGCCGTCCGGCGCCGCGAAGAAGTCGTCGATCGCGTCGTCAGAGGCCGCGCCATGGAGTGCCACCCCTGGTGGGTCGGGGGCGTCCATCATCCCGTCGAGGCCGAGATCGAGCTCGGCGTCGGAGATCAGTGGACCGGCCCATGGCAGTTCCATGGGGAGGATCTCATCGAGCGGATCCGGTTCGGGGAGTGGCGCCGTGGCGACCGCGACGCCCGACGCTCCGCCCATGGTCCGACGTCCGACACCGGCGACCGTCGCCAGCAGCGCTCCGCATCCCGGGCAGGACAGCCGTCCGACGGGCATGGTCGCGCCACACTCGTCGCAGACCACTGACTGCGTCATCGATCACCTCGCGTCCGGTTCGACCCCCCGTGGCCGAAGGTCGGTCAGCGTGCCAGAGTCAGCGGAAGCGGTCCAGTCACCCGGTCGGCGGGTCGATGGTGCCCCGAACGTCCCGGCCAGACCCACCGTCCAGGCTGCCGCCCGCCATGCGCAGGCGACCGCGGCGAGCGCCAGTCCACCCAACCACAGGGCGATGAACAGCAGCACGAGTCCGATGTCAACTACCGTGGATCCACCGGTCTGCATCGCCCCCCGGAGCGCCTCCCAACAGGCCGCTGCCGCCGCCAGCGACGGGACCAGGACGGCGACAAGGCCGATGGTCGGGACGAACTCCAGGACGATCGCTCGTAGCGGGTGGCGGATGATCCAGGCGGTGGCCGCCCAGAGCGCCCGCACGGGTCGTCGTCCACCGAGCACCACGGCTCGGGCGGCGACCGAGCCCACGATGCCCGAGAGCAGCCAGACCCCGATGATCACGATGAGCGTCTCGGCCGAGTTCGCGACGACGCGAACGACGATGGGCGTCCCGGTCACCGAGGGGAGTGTCAATTCCCGGTACGTGACCGAGATCAGCCCCGTGGAACCCCATGCCAGCGCGACCGCCAGTGGGACGAGGGCGAGGAGATGTACCGCGAGGACGTCAAGGGTCCCGCCGGAGACGGAGGTATCATCCGGGGGGCGGGAGCCACGGTCGGCCGCGACGACGTCTTCATCGGCTGCGACGATCCGGACGAGCTGGACCTCGACGGCCGCGGACAACAGACCCGCGCCCAGCAGCCAAAGCACACCACCACCGGCGACCGCGAGGACCATGAACGCGACGAGGGCCGGTGTCGGCTCACCCAGGACGACCGACATGACAGTCGGGCCAAGCGCATGAGCAAGTCCGGCCGCCGTGGGCAACACGACGATCGGGGCGACGACGACCACGATGCCGCCACGCACCAGGAACGAGACGAGGGCGAGCGGCCAGGTGAGCGGGCGCGCGAGCGTGACGAGGAGCGACGTGAGCAACGCCGCTCCTGGGCTCATGGCGCCGGACTGGCCGACGGCGCGGGGCTGGCGGCAGGCGGCGCGCTCGATCCCGCGAGGCTCGGAGCGAGCTCGTCCAGGCGACGCAAGGCCGCGGCGACACGCTCCATCTCGGCCCCATATCGAGCGAAGTCGCCGGCACGCAGGGCCTCCTGGGCCAGGTCGAAGTGGGTGTTGGCATACTCGATCAACCCGGCCACGTCGCTCGGCAGTGGCCCACCTGGTGCGGGGGTCGCGGTCGGTGCCGGCGATCCGCCGGGGCCGGGCGTCGGGGTCGGTGATGGCGCTGGTGCCTCGGCGTCCCCACCCGCCTCGGCGACAAGCAACTTGCGCAGGGCATCGCCGAGGCTCTCGCTCCACACGACCTCACGCGGTGATGCCACCACGATCCGGCGGAACTCGGGGAACGCGGAGCCCGTTGACTGCAGGTAGACCGGCTGGAGGTAGAGCAGCGAATCACCGACCGGGACGACGATGAGGTTGCCTCGGATGACCGTTGAACCGGACTGGTTCCACAGCGTGAACTGCTCGCTGATGACCGGGTCCTGGTCGATCCGGGCCTCGATCTGCGCCGGTCCGAAGATCGTCGTGTCGGTCGGGAAGCGATAGACCCGGGTCGCGCCATAGTTCGGCTCATCCATCCGCGCGGCGACCCAGGCGATCATGTTGGGACGTCCCACGGGCACCATCGGCTGGAGGAGCAGGAACTCGGCAGCATCCTCGCCCGGCATGCGCATGATCACGTAGTAGGCCTCCGACGGCAGGGCCTGCTCGTTGGTGGTCCCCTCGGGCACGGCCCACAGGTCGTTGCCCGCGAAGAACCGGCCCGGGTCGGTCACGTGGTAGCGCCCGAACATCCGTGTCTGGATGTTGAATAGCTCCTCGGGCACGCGCAGGTGGGCGCCGAGCCCGTCGGGCAGCATCGACATCGGCTCGAACAGCCCGGGGAAGATGCCCTGATAGGCACGGATGATCGGGTCGGACGGATCGGCCACATAGAAGTGCATCGTCCCGTCGTAGGCGTCCATGGTGACCTTGACGCTGTTCCTGATGTAGTTGATCGGCCCCGGGGCAAGGCCGGTCGACGGCAGGGTCGATGGCACGAACGCGTTGGCGTGCGGGAATCGGTCGCTCGTCGTGTAGGCGTCCTGCACGTACATCAGCCGCCCATCGCGGATCACCAGGTATGGATCCTTGTCGTACTGCAGGAACGGCGCGATACGCGGGATCCGGTCATCGATGAAGCGGTGCATCAGCAGCTGGCTGTCACTCGTCACCTGGTCGCTGATCAGCAGGTCCAGGTTGCGGAAGCGCAGGGCGAACAAGAGCCGGTCCAATGTCGTCCCGATCCTTATCCCGGTCGTCCCCGTCCAGCGGGTGGACGTCCCCTCGCCGACCACGTTCTCGTCCTCGCCGGTCGGGAAATCGAACTCGTCCTGGCGCGCCCCGGTCACGACCCACTGCGTGTCCAGCTCGCCGAAGTAGATGCGTGGTTCGGTGATGACCGGGGCACCAGCCGTGGACACCGGCGGGACGTTCCCGATGAACAGTCGTGGCTGGCCCTCGTTGGTGACCTCGTTGACCGGGACCATCGCCGCACCGATCCCATGGGTGTAGATGATCCGCTCGTTGACGAAGCCGGTCGCCCCATCCTTCTGGGTGAGGGTCAGCTCGCGGGCGCCGAGCATGACCTGGCGCGGCGTGTCATCGATCCGGTAGCGGTCGGTGTCGATGTCCGGGAAGGTGTAGTAGCGACGGATGGTCTGGAGCTGGTCCAGCGTGTTCTGGAGCGGCCGGTAGTCCCACAGTCGAGCGTTCCGGAAGGTGTCGGCGTCGTCCTTGATCATCTCCTCGGTCAGGACTGCCTCGCCCCTGAAGTCCCGATCCTCCCAGCGGTCCAACCCGAAGGCGAGCCTGGTCATGGCGATGTTGTTGACGATGTACGGCTCTTCCTGGGCGAACTGGTTCGGCTGGACCGTGAAGCGCTGGATCGCTTCGGGGTACA
>CAYNGM010000079.1:7210-8811 GCA_964396565.1 uncultured Anaerolineaceae bacterium
TCCTGGGCGAACTGGTTCGGCTGGACCGTGAAGCGCTGGATCGCTTCGGGGTACAGCCGACCGATCAGCAGCGACGCGAAGAACCAGATGCCGACGGTCAGGGCCAGCGGCCAGAGCATCCGCGTGAAAGCGCCCCCGACGAGGAACGCCGCAGCCAGCCCGGACAACACCGTCAGCACGTCATAGGCGAAGAACTGGGCGTGCTGATCGGTGAAGCTGACACCAGTCGCGATGCCCCGTGTGCTGTAGGCAAGCTCGTACTTGTCGAGCTGATAGCCGAATGCGACGGCCAGCAGGAACACGCCACCCAGGACGGCGAGATGGACGCGCACCGGCGTGATGAACACGAGGCTGCCGCGCATCGCCCCGACGATGTAGCGGGCGAACGTCACGCCGAGGGCCGCGATGACCACGGTCACGACCAGCGACTGCACGAAGCGCAGGAACGGGAGCTCGAAGAAGAAGTACCCGATGTCTCGCCCGAACACCGGATCAACGGTGGCAGTCGCTCCGTCGGGTGAGAACGGGACCCGCTGGATCCACAGCAGGATGGTCTCCCACGCGCCCGACACCGTGGTCGCGACCGCCACCGCGATCAGCACGCTCAGGACGATGAGCACGATGCGGGCGACCGGGGTCATGTCCGGCAGGGCGTCGGTATCGAGTGAGATCCGGGCGGACTCCTCAGGGGGCCAGCGACGCCCCCCGCCACGCGTCTCGGTGCCAGCGGCAGCGGCCTCGTTGAGGCGATCGATGAACGCCCGGACCGAACCGCCGGCGGCCCCGGTCGCTGGTGGCGGCATCAGCCGTCCGGCGAGCCACAGGTTGCCGAGCAGGACAAGCAGGGTCACCAGGCCGGCACCCACGAACAGCCCGACGGCCGCCCCAAGTCGCGTCCAGTAGACGCTGTCGAACCCGACGCTGCGGAACCACAGCGCGTCGGTCCAGACGTCGACGATGACGCTGCCGAAAGCAAGGAGCCCGAGCAGGATGCCGCCCACGACGAGCCAGCCGTAACGTGGTCCCCCCGGGCGTCCATCGTCCACGACTACCCGGGGGCGGCGCGGGGGCGAGGGTTCGCGCGGCGGAGTCGAGTGCCGCCCCCGGCGATCGTCGTCCGTGGCACGGTCGGCGTCACGGGCATCGGCATCGTGCCGGTCGTCCTCGTCGTCGCCATCGCCTGGATCCTGCCCGTCGGGATCGCCCCCGACGTGTCGCGCACGCGCAGGACGGCCCGCATCGGGGTCCTCGCCACGTGCGGCGGCCTCCCGGCGGCGGAGCTCCTCGAGGAATTCGTCGAACAGGTCGCGCATCGGCAGGGCGAGTCTAGCCGGTCCGTCCCGGATGGGGCAGTGCCAGGCTCGTCGCCATCCGCCTGGTGGGCGAGGTTGGCACCGTGCTCGCGTCATCGGGCGCCCGACCGGGGATCAGGCCCGGGACAAGCCCTCGACGGCTCGCCGGAATGCGGCCAGGACGGTGTCGGCCAGTTCGTTCGGACGCATCGTGGCGGCGCGCGCCGGCTCGAACCGGAAGGCGGCCCGGATCGCCAGGGGCGCGCGCCAGGGGCGCGCCGGATCGTCGGGTGTCACCAACGGCGCGAC
>CAYNGM010000080.1:0-1785 GCA_964396565.1 uncultured Anaerolineaceae bacterium
CATCCGCTGGCCCTGGCCCGGTTCGGGTCGTCGGCACTGTGGCCGGCGGCAACGCTCGCGCGGCGTCGGTTCCGGGGCGATGAGGCACGAGCGCTGTTCGCGGGGTTGGCCGCGCATTCGATGGTGCCGTTGACGCGGCCACTGACCGCGGCGTTCGGACTGGTCCTCGGGATGACGGCACATGCCGTTGGCTGGCCGATGGTCCGCGGCGGCTCGGCCGCGGTCTCCGCGGCCCTCGCCGACGAGATCCGGTCGCTCGGCGGCGAGATCATCGTCGGGGAGCGGGTGACCTCGCTCGACGCGTTGCCGGCGGCGCGAGCCGTGCTGTTCGACACGACCCCGCAGGCCCTCGCCGAGATCGCCGGGGAGCGACCCAGCGCCGGGACTCGCCAACGCTACGACGCCTTTCGCTACGGGCCGGGCGTGTGCAAGGTCGATTGGGCGCTTGACGGCCCGATCCCGTGGACAGCCGACGGCGCTCGACGTGCAGCCACCGTCCATCTCGGTGGCACCATCGACGAGATCGTCGCATCTGAGGCGGATGTCGCTGCCGGCCGGCACTCCGAGCGGCCGTTCATCCTCCTCGTCCAGTACCACCCGTGGGACCCGACGCGTGCCCCTGTGGGAAAGACCACCGCCTGGGCGTACTGCCACGTCCCCAACGGCTCGGACGTGGATATGACCGAGATCATCGAGCGGCAGGTCGAGCGCTTCGCTCCTGGCTTCCGCGACCTGATCCTCGCCCGCTCGACCCACACCGCTGTCGCGATGGCGGCCCATGACTCCAACTACGTCGGCGGCGATATCAACGCCGGCATCAGCGACATCCGCCAGCTGCTCTTCCGCCCGATCCGCTCACTGGACCCGTATCGCGCTGGCCCCGGGCTCTACCTCGCGTCGTCCTCAGCCCCGCCCGGCGGCGGCGTCCATGGGATGGCGGGCTATCTCGCGGCTCGTTCCGCGTTGCGTCACGAGCTGCGATAGGGACTTCTATCCCGTCAAGCGAGCAGCACGTCCGCCTCGTATCGCGCGAAGACACCATTCGCGCGAAGACACCATTCGCGCGAAGACACCATCCCGGCTGACGACGATCGCGTCGACCCGACCGGCCGCGGCGGATCCTGCCGCGACTGACTCCGACGCCATCGACGCTCTCGCCATATCGTCACCCTGTGAACCTTGGGCACCGCCGCCGAGGTCTCAGTGAGGCACCCCCCTCCACTGGACGTGGGTCCAGCACATGGCCCGAGCGTGATCCGAGCGTGGATCGAGCTCGAATCGTGCTGGACTGATCCCATCGTCGAGGCCAGTAAGTCGTGGTCGGGACCGGGGACGGCCCAAGCGTCAGTGCACGACGATATGGCAGACAGGTGGCCGGGCTGGCAAGAGCGTACCCGTCGACTGCGGCGAGAGGCGGACCGACTGCGGCGAGGAGCCGACTGACTGCGGCGAGGGGCCGACCGGCTGGCCGAGGCGGATCGACTGCGGCGAGAGGCGGATCAGTGACGCCTAATGGGTCGCGCGGCTGGGGCACGAGGAGCGCCTGTTACTCGACACACTCGGCAGCCGACTGCTTGCGCCGCGCCATCGCTCCTCTCCTTCAGCGCGCTACAGCGACTCGGGCAGCTCCCGGCGCAGATACCAGCCGATCCAGAGCGCGCCCGCGGCCGGGACAGCAGTCCAGGCAACGAGGAGTACGAACAGGACCGTCAGGATGAGCTGCACGTCGGCGAGGCTCTCCTTGACGACGCCCGACCTGAGATCGTCGGAAACGGACTGGATCTG
>CAYNGM010000080.1:1885-3170 GCA_964396565.1 uncultured Anaerolineaceae bacterium
GCGGGCGGCGTCCGGTCGAGCGTCTGGGCGAATGAGTCGGCGGTGTTCCCCGCGTCCGACAACGCCGTCGCCGTCTTGTCGAGCGTCGTGGCGATGGAGTCGATGCGTGTGGTCGTCCGCTCGGCAAGCCCAGCCACACGGTTCCCTACGTACAGCAGCATCCCGAGCCCGATCGCCGCGACGACCAGCCCGATGACGCCGTACGCGAACAGCCCGGTCGAGAACCGCCGAAGGCTGTGGCGGAGGGTCGCATCCGACGATGGCGAGGTGGACGGCACGGGAGCAGCGGGCGCCACGGGAGCAGCGGGCCCCGACGGCGGCGAGGTGGACGGGGCGGGAGCGGCTGGCCCCGACGGCGGCTCGGTCGACGGGGCCGACGGGGTCAGGTTCGATGTCGTATCGCTCATCGCGACAAGTCTGACAGCGCGCGTTCAGTCGAGGGCGACGTGGTCACCGACGGCGGTCGGCAGCATCCGCACATCGGGCGCCAACTCCGAGGCGTACTCGACGAACGCGGCCGGTGGCTCGACCAGCCGTTCCGGGAACACGCGGCCCATCGCGTGCGGCCAGTAGGTGCCCCAGTGGATCGGCACGGCGGCTCGCGGCCGGATCCGGCGCAGGGACTCGGCGGCCTTGAGGGGGTCCAGGTGGAGACCGCGTCCCAGCGTAGGTCCCCAGCCCCACACCGGGATGAGCGCGAGGTCGACGTCGCCGAGCGACCACATCGACTCGACGAGGTCGGTGTCACCGGCGAAGTAGACGCTTTCCGAACCGCGCATGACGTAGCCGATGGCCGGCGCGGTCGGCCCGAGCGGCGGCCGAAAACCGGAGTGCAATGCCTCGACGGCTTCGACCTCCACGCCGCCGATGTCTACGGTCTCCCCCGCTGCGATCTCGCGCACATGCTCGAAGCCAGCTGTACGCATCCAGCCGCCCGCACCCTTCGGGACGACTATCTCGATGCGCTGCGACAGGCCGCGCAGCGACGGGACGTCGAGGTGGTCCCAATGCAGGTGCGAGATGAGCACGGCATCGATGCCGGTGAGACGGTCGCGCTCCGGCACCGGTTCGACGCGGCGCAGGGGTCCGATCCGTGACCGCGTCACCGGGTCCGTCAGGAGGCGGATCCCATCGAGCTCGACGACGAGCGCGCTGTGCCCGATGAAGTCGACCGAGGTCAGCGCCACAACGACCGGCCCGTGTCGTCGGCAAGCCAGCGCGTGGGCGAACCGTCGGCAAGCCAGCGCGTGGGCGAACCGTCGGCAAGCCAGCGCGTGGGCGAACC
>CAYNGM010000080.1:3270-8801 GCA_964396565.1 uncultured Anaerolineaceae bacterium
CGGCAAGCCAGCGCGTGGGCGAACCGTCGGCAAGCCAGCGCGTGGGCGAACCGTCCGCAAGCCAACGCGTGGGCGAACCGTCGGCAAGCCACCGCGTGGGCGAACCGTCGGCAAGCCACCGTGTGGGCGAACCGTCGGCAAGCCAGCGCGTGGGCGAACCGTCGGCTGGAGGTCCAGGAATGAGTGGCCGACCGGTCGGCGGCGAGCCTTGGTCCAAGTCTGACCCGCGGGCTGGGTGAGGCGTCGATCGGATGATGCCGAGCGCGTCAGCCGGTGAGTAGGCCGCCCGCCCAACCGATGGTTCACCCGTGGGGTGGACCGCGCGCGGGACTGGCGGGACGGGTGAGACGGACGGGACGCGCGAGACGGGCGAGACGCGCGGGACGAACGAGACGAACGGAACCGGCGAGACGGCTGAGGGCGTGACGGCGCCCGCGCGCGCGGCTACCGCCACGAGGAACGGGCGGCGTCGGGATACAGTCGCACCCGACGATAGGGTTCGCGGCCACGCGAGCGCGAGACCAGGTTGGCCCGCTCCGCCATCTGGTGCTGGAGCCGGCGGATGTACGCGTTCTGCGGCGCCAGCTCGACCGGTTCGGACGACGTCAGGACGACCTCGATGGCGTCCTCGGTCTCGCGCATCGCTGCCTCGCGCGGGTCGATCTCGAGCGCGAAGATGGAGGTCAGGCTGGTCTGCATCTGCGGGATGGTGTTGCTCTTGAGGACGTAGATCGGCATCGCCCGCTCCTCCGCCTCGCGCAGCAGGGGCGTCTTCTGCTTGTACTCGTTGCGCAGGGTCATGACGACGTCGGCCTCGTCCACCTCGCGTGCGATGACGACTGGCAGCCCGAGGTCGCGGACCGCCTGCTCGAGTCGCTTGCGGCTGATCCCCTGAGGCAGGACACGCAACGTCGGCAACGGCGAACCACCCCGTACGAGCCGGGTCTCGCCGTGCTCGCCCTCCTCGGTGCCCAAGGGAAGCCGGTCCAGGTCGTCATCGACCTCGAGATCATCCGCGTTGACCGGTGCGGTCCCCTCTTCCGCCTTGAACGTCTGGAGGGCCCTGGCCGCCTGATCGCTCCAGGCCCTCTGGCGCTCGAGCTCACGCGCCTCACGGGCACGGGTCTCGACGAGCGACGGTGCGGCGCCACGCTCAAGTGGACCGCGATCCGCGATATCACCGGCGATGAACGGATCGTCGCCCGGCCGCGGCGCGATGCGCTCGCCGGGCAGGGTGCGAGGTGCGCCACCCTCCGAGACGGGGCCACGGGGCGCGGCCTCACGTCCGGAGCCGCCACGGGTCTGGCGCCATCCACCCGACGCCCCTGGCCGGTACCCCGGACGGAACCCGCCCCGATCGGCCTCGCGATACCCGCCGGCCATCCGTGCGGATCCATCGCCGCGCCAGCCTGGTTCCATCCGCCACGGCGCCCCACCACCGACCAGCCCGGCGAACCGCTCCGCCCCGAGCTGCTCCCGGGGGGACGGCCGCGGGCGACCCTGGGACCGATGGACGCCCTCCTCGTCACGCCAGCGCAGTTCGGGCGCGACGGCGTCACCGCGGAGCAGCGCATCCACGGTCTCGGCGACATCGCTATGGACGGCGACGCGCTCACGATCCTGGATCTCCACGATGACATCGAACGTCGGTGGCGCCTTGCGTTCGAGCACGCTCTTCTGGGTACGTCGGCGACGCGCTTCCTCGTCACCCAGCGTGACGCTCTGGATGCCGCCGATCAGGTCCGACAGGGTCGGGTTGAGCATCAGGTTGTCGAGGTTGTTGCCGTGCGCCGTGCCGATCAGCTGGACACCGCGCTCGGCGATCGTGCGTGCAGCCGCCGCCTCGAGCTCGGTCCCGATCTCATCGATGACGATGACCTGGGGCATGTGGTTCTCGACCGCCTCGATCATCACCTCGTGCTGGAGCGACGGCGTGCGGACCTGCATCCGGCGCGCCTTGCCGATGGCCGGATGCGGGATGTCGCCGTCACCGGCGATCTCGTTGGAGGTGTCCACGACGACCACCCGCTTGCCCATGTCGTCGGCGAGCACGCGGGCCGCCTCGCGCAGCATGGTGGTCTTGCCGATCCCCGGCCGGCCCATGATCAGGATGGACTTCCCGGTCTCGACGAAGTCATTGATGATCTCGATGGTCCCGTACACCGCGCGCCCGATCCGACAGGTCAACCCCACGACCTTGCCGTTGCGGTTCCGGATCGCGCTGATGCGATGGAGCGTTCGCTCGATGCCGGCCCGGTTGTCATCCCCGAACGAGCCGATGTGATCGACCACGAAGGCGATGTCGGCGTCGCTGATCTCGCGTTCGAGAAGAGTGACCTCGGCATCCGGGAAACGCGCCTCCGGGCGTCGGCCAAGGTCCATGACGACCTCGATCAGCGCCGTACGATCGGGCAGGGCGTTCACCGCGACGACGATCTCCGGCGGCAGCGACGTGAGTAGCGCATCAAGGTCGTCGATCGATTCCCTCTGTCGATCCTCGGATCCCATGCGTTCCTCCACCTCCACGTTCACCTCCATCGAGCGTCTGGCCCGGCGATCCGTCAACGTACTCCGGCCGGGACGAGTGCCGGCTCTGCGACGCGCACCAGCGTCTCCTTCATCAGCAGGGTCACCGCTGCGACCGAACGGAACCCGGCATCCTCCAGCCGTCGGTCGATCGGCGATTCGTACGTGCGCACCGGCGCGATCACGCCGTGATCGTAGCGGCGGTCGCCGCGGGCCGCGATGATCCCCAGACCGTACTCGATGAGCGCCGACGCGTCCGTCCCTGGTCGAGCCATCACCTTGAGGTAGTGCGGCTGGTCCTCCTTGGCGACCCCGACCTGGAGGAACCCGTCGAGTTCGGCATCGCCCTTGTCGGCGGACTGCGCGTCCTGGACATAGGCCTCTACATCGGCGAAGCGCAGGATCGGCGCGAGGCTGGACCGCGGGACCCGCCAATGGGCCCCCTGTCGCTCCCAGTCCGGGAGTCGCAGCGCCTCGAGGCGAACGATCGGGCTCGGGGTCACTGCCGTGTACAGACGCTGGAGGGCAAGCGCGTCGACCGACTGCACGGGCCTGATGCGCGCATCGGTCGCACGTGCCTCCGTCCACGGCTTGGGCAGGGTGTGCCGGGGATCGCGGGTGAGGATCCGTTCCTCGCCGTACCGGATGAACCCGGCCTGCATGAACAATTCGACGTTGCCGTGCTCGTCGGCACAGGCGACATGGAAGCGGGCGGCACCACGCTTGGCTCCCTCGCGGAGCAGCTGCTGGACGAGTCGATAGCGGATGTCGCCGGCGTCGATCATCCCGACACCGTCGAGTTCGACGATGGTCCACTCGTCGCGTGAGGTCTCACGCTCGACCCTGACGAGGCCGGCGATCCGACCACCCTCCTCGTACACGAACATCAGGTCGTTGGGTCGGAACGCCCCGAGCGGGAGGCGGAACAGGCTGAACACGCCGATCGGGGGCCCGCTGACGGGCAGGCCGAGCGAACGGGTCGCCTCCCCGTCCGACTGACACAGCCGGGACAGCTCGCCCAGGGCCGCGAGATCGGTCAGTCGAGCCGCGCGGACCTTGCCCGGGCTGCGGGTCGGCCGCGACGCGGTCATCGGGGCTGATCCCTCCGGGTGGGATGGGGGCGTCGTCCGGAACCCTCGCCCGGGTCGTCATGCTCGGCCGCCATCGTCGCCACCAGCCGGTGGAAGCGCGTCTCCCCGGCCAGTTCGGGGTGGAACGAGGTGGCGATCACGTTGCGCTGCCGGACGGCCACGACCCGTCCGTCATCGAGCCTGGCCAGGACGTCCACAGCGGGCCCGGTCGTCTCGATGATCGGAGCGCGGATGAAGATCGCATGGACCGGTCGATCACCGAGGATCGGGACGGATAGCTCGACCTCGAAGCTGTCGAGCTGTCGGCCGAACGCGTTGCGCTCCACCGTGACATCGAGCAACGGCAGGATGGGCAGCTCGCCGCCGGTGATGGTGCGCGACAGGACGATCATCCCGGCGCAGGTCCCGAACAGCGGTGCACCCGACTCGGCCAGGCGCAGGATCGGCTCACGCAGGCCCCAGCGTTCGATCAGCTGGCGCATGGTCGTGCTCTCACCACCCGGCAGGATGAGGCCGCTGACGCCCTCAAGGTCCGCCGGCTCGCGCACGCGCACACCCTCGACCCCGATGGCATCGAGGGTCAGGAGATGCTCCCTGAACGCCCCCTGGAGGGCGAGGACACCGATCTTCACGGTCGCGCGCTGAAGTCCACGATTGCGCGCTGACTACCAGCCGCGGACGGCGAGCCGCTCCCCCTCCGGGATCTCCTCGAGGGCGATGCCGCGCATCGGGGCCCCGAGACCCTTGGACACCTCGGCGATCTTCTTTGCGTCATCGAAGAACGTCGTCGCCTGGACGATGGCATTGGCCATCCGGGCGGGATCCTCGCTCTTGAAGATGCCGCTGCCGACGAACACGCCTTCGGCGCCCAGTTGCATGACGAGAGCCGCGTCGGCTGGCGTGCTGATGCCACCGGCGACGAAGTTCACGACCGGCAACTTGCCGTTGGCCGCGACGTCCTTGACCAGCTCGTACGGGGCACCGATGTCCTTGGCTGCCACGAACAACTCGTCCTCGCGGGCGTTCTGCAGCCGCCGGATCTCGCTGTTCACGTCGCGCAACTGGCGGACGGCCTCGACGATGTTGCCGGTCCCGGCCTCACCCTTGGTCCGCATCATCGCGGCACCCTCGTTGATCCGCCGCAGGGCCTCGCCGATGTTCCGGCAGCCACACACGAACGGGATCTTGAAGGCGTGCTTGTCGATGTGGTTGGTCTCATCGGCCGGGGTCAGGACCTCGCTCTCGTCGATGTAGTCGACGCCGAGGGCCTCGAGCACCTGGGCCTCGACGAAGTGGCCGATACGGGCCTTGGCCATCACCGGGATGCTGACCGCGTCCATGATCCCGACGATCATCGCGGGGTCCGACATGCGCGCGACTCCGCCGGCCTTGCGGATGTCGGCCGGGACGCGCTCGAGCGCCATCACGGCGACCGCGCCGGCGTCCTCGGCGATCTTGGCCTGGTCTGGCGTGACGACGTCCATGATGACGCCGCCCTTGAGCATCTGGGCGAGACCCTTCTTGGTCGCCCAAGTGGAGGTTTCGACGGTCATGTGGGCTACGGTTCCTCGTGGTCTGCCGCGCGTTGGCTGACCGGTCTCCCTGGCCCCGGGGTCGTCGCCCGTTCGAGGTGCCCAGGCGCCCTCGCGCGCTCCGGATTATCGCACGGGGCCGATCGGAGCCCAAGTGGGGCGATCCCGGGGGCGCAGCGCGGCGATCCTCGGGGCGTATGGCGTGGGAGCGAAAGCAGGAACGGCCGGGGTCGGGCGCGTTTGAGTGGGGTCCGGGAGCCGGTGATCGGCGGGTCGGGCGCGTCGGGCGGGTCGGGCGCGTCGGGCGGGCTTCGCGGGCCGAGTCGAGTTTGGTCGGGCGCGTCGGGCTTGGTCGGCGGGTCGGGCGCGTCGGGCGGGTATC
>CAYNGM010000081.1:0-8764 GCA_964396565.1 uncultured Anaerolineaceae bacterium
GCCCGCTACGAGCTCTGGGACCGGGCGCCCATCGCGCTCGCAGTCGCCATCGGCGAGGTGCGCAGCGGCGACTTCCTTGGGGCGAACGTGACCATCCCGCACAAGGAGCGGGTCGTCCCGATGGTCGAGCGCCTGACCGAGGAGGCCGCAGCGACCGGAGCCGTCAACACGATCACCCGCGAGGGCAAGCGACTGGTCGGCCACAACACGGACGTGCCCGGCTTCCGGGTCGCGCTCGACCACCTGGTCGGCAAGCAGAAGATGCCCCGCCAGGCCGTCGTCCTTGGCGCGGGCGGTGGCGCTCGAGCGGTGGTCCACGGACTCATCACCGAGGGGTTCCAGCGGATCGTCGTGTTCAACCGGCATCTCCATCGCGCGGAGGGCCTGGTCAGGCACTTCGGCAAGAGCGCCGCGCACATGGAACTCAAGGCCATGCCGTGGCACGAGTCGATCATCGAGTCGGAGCTGGCCCGGACCAAGGTCCTCATCAACGCCACGTCGATCGGGCTCAACGCTGACGAGAGCCCGGTCCCGGCCACGACACTCACGGGCGAGCTGCTGGTCCTCGACCTGATCTACGCGCGCACACGCCTGCTGCGCGATGCCGAGGCGGCCGGGGCCACCACCGCCGATGGCGAGCTGATGCTGCTCCACCAGGGCGCCGCAGCATTCACCCTGTGGACCGGCCAGGCCGCACCGCTGGAGGTCATGGGCGAGGCCCTTGCCGCGGCCCGTGCGGGGGGTCTGCGCTCGGCTGAAGGCGAGCCTGCTGGACACGATCCACTCGGGGACGCCGGGGACGTGCCGGCGGCAGCGACGGCCGAGTGAGCGCGTTCCGCTTCCTGACCGCCGGGGAATCGCACGGGCCGGCCCTCGGCGCGACGATCGAGGGTGTGCCGGCCGGCCTGCCGCTGACCGAGGACGTCATCGCGACCGACCTCGCCCGACGCCAGCGCGGCTATGGTCGCGGCGCACGGCAGGCCATAGAGCAGGACCGCGCCGAGATCCTTGGTGGTGTCCGGCATGGCCGAACACTCGGCTCACCGATCCTGTTGCTCGTCCGCAACCGGGACTGGGAGAACTGGACAAGAGTGATGCAGGTCGGGCCGCTCACCGATGATGAGGCGGCCGCCCTGGCAACAGCTGCCGAGGGTGGCAACAAGCGGGCCACGCCGGTCACCAGGGTGCGCCCCGGTCATGCCGACCTGGCGGGCGCCCTCAAGTACGGCTTCAACGACGTGCGTGACGTCCTCGAGCGGGCGTCGGCGCGCGAGACGGCCGCCCGGGTCGCGGCCGGCGCGGTCGCTCGCGCCTTCCTGCGCGAGCTGGGGATCGAGATCTGGTCGTTCAGCGCGGAGGTCGGCGGCGTCGCCGTGGACCCGGACCGGGCGACGCGCGATCGCGACGAGGCCGACGCCTCACCGCTGCGCTGTCCCGACCCGGCGGCGGAGACGGCGATGATCGCCCGCATCGACGAGGCGCGCTCATCGGGGGACACGGTCGGGGGGGTGTTCGAGGTCGTCGTCCACGGTCTGCCCATCGGGCTTGGCTCGTACGTCCATTGGGACCGGCGTCTGGATGCCGCACTTGCCGCCGCGGTCATGAGCATCAACATCGTCAAGGGGGTGGAGTTCGGTCTGGGCTTCGAACAGACTCGCCGCTTCGGGTCGAAGGTCCACGACGTCATCGAGGGGCGAGGCGCCGGCGGACGCTGGATCCATCGCTCGAACAACGCTGGCGGTCTGACTGGTGGCGTGACCAACGGCGAGCCGCTCGTGGTGCGCGGCGCGGTCAAGCCGATCTCGACCCTGGCGCGACCGCTGCCATCCGCCGATCTGATCACCGGCGAGCCGATCGACAAGGCGCACTACGAACGCAGCGACATCAGCGTCGTCCCTGCTGCTGGCGTCGTGGCCGAGGCGATGGTCGCACTGACCCTGGCCGGGTTCGTGGTCGAGAAGTTCGGTGGTGACACCATGGACGATGTCCGGGCCGATCTCGACACCTATCGCGAACGCATCGGCCGACCGCTCGATGCCCCGGTCGCTGGTGGTCGGCGGCTCGACCCGGAGACGCCAGCGCTGACCGGCACCGACGAGGCCGGCTCCGGCGGCGACGACTAGGCGATCGATGGACGTCGTCCTCGTGGGTCTGCCCGGCAGCGGGAAGAGCGTCGTCGGTCGGCGGCTGGCGCATCGGCACGGCGCGACCTTCGTGGACCTCGATGAGCGCATCGAGCGGGCCGATGGACGATCCATCCCGACGATCTTCGCCGAGGACGGCGAGACAGCCTTCCGGGACCTGGAGCGGGACGTCATCGCCGATCTCGGCCCGGCCGACCCGGATCCGTCCGTCGTGCGGGTCATCGCAAGCGGCGGTGGCGCAGTGGTAGACCCACGCAACCGCTGGACCCTGTACCGGGGTCGCGCGTCGGTCTGGCTCGACGGTCGCCCGGAGGTCCTCGCCCAGCGTCTGCGTCGTTCGCCCAACGTCCGCCCACTGGTGGCCGGGCGCGACCCGATCGGGGCGATCCGCGATCTCGCCGGGCGACGCGAGCGCTTCTACGGCGCGGCGACGATCCGCGTCCGTGGTGTCGCCGAGGTGTCTGGCGTGGTCGCGACCATCGAGGAACGGCTGGCCGCCGGTCCGGACCTCACGTCCACGACCCTGCTGCGGACCACCACCCCGATCGGGCAGGTAGTGCTCGGCGACGGGATCGCCGCACGTGGCGTGGACGAGGCGCTGCGTCGGCTCGATGCCCGGCGGGCGATCATGGTGTCGGAACCCGGTGCGTGGGCGGCCGTCGGGGCACGCATCGCCGACGGACTCGCCGCCCTGGGCTGGCCCGTCGTGCGCGTGGAGTTGCCCGAGGGTGAGGCCGCCAAGCGTCTTGCGGTGATCGAGACGGCCGCGAGCGAACTCGCTCGTCTGCGGGTAGAGCGGGCTGAGCCGCTGGTCGCCATCGGGGGTGGCGCCCTGGGTGACAGTGCCGGCTTCCTGGCCGCGACATACCTGCGCGGAGTCCCGGTCATCCACGTCCCGACGACCCTTGTCGCCCAGATCGACTCGGCGATCGGGGGCAAGACCGCGGTGGACCTGCCCGAGGGCAAGAACCTGGTCGGGGCCTTCCACCAACCGTCCGCGATCGTGATCGACATCGCGGCACTGCGAACGCTCCCCGATCGTCAGCGACGGGCAGCCCTGGGTGAGGCGGTCAAGATGGCCGCCCTCGGCGACGAGCGGCTGTTCGAGGTCCTCGAGCACGACGGTGATGCCATCGCCCGCGGCGACGAGCGGGTCTTCGCCGGCGGCAGCGTGGCCGAGGTCGTCGAACGGAGCGCGTGGGCGAAGGTCGAGGTGGTCAGTGCGGACGAGCGCGAGCGCGGGGCGACCGGCGGCCGGATCACCCTCAACCTGGGCCACTCCCTGGGCCACGCCGTCGAGGCTGCCGCCGGCTACGGCGACCTGCTTCACGGCGAGGCGGTCGCCTACGGCCTGCGCGCGGTCTGCCGGATCGGGCGTGCCATGGAGATCACGCCGGCGGATCGAGCGGCGCGGATAGAGTCGCTTCTCGATCGCCTCGGACTGGCTGCCGCTCCCCTGCCCTACGGGCTCGACGTCGTGCTCGATCATCTGGCCACCGACAAGAAGCATTCGGGCGGACGGCTACGCTGGGTCATCCCCACCGCGACCGGGGTCGAGGTGCGCACGGATATCGATGACGCGCTCGTCCGCGAGGCCGCCGCCGCGATGCTGGCCGCTGGAGCCGCCGCATGACCCGTGTCCTCGTCCTCCAGGGCCCGAACCTGAACCTCGTCGGAACCCGCGAGCCAGCGATCTACGGGACCGAGACGCTCGACGAGATCCACGCACGGATAGCGGCGCACGCCGCCGCGCTCGGCCTCGAGGTGGACTTCTTCCAGTCGAACCACGAGGGCGACCTGATCGACCGCCTGCATCGGCGCGACTTCGACGCCGCGATCGTCAACGCCGGGGGCCTGACCCACACCAGCGTCTCCCTGCGCGACGCGCTGCTGGGCGTCGAGCGACCGTTCGTGGAGGTCCACCTCTCGGATCCTTCGACCC
The DNA here is from genome assembly GCA_964396565.1 of uncultured Anaerolineaceae bacterium. Taxonomy (GTDB): domain Bacteria; phylum Chloroflexota; class Limnocylindria; order Limnocylindrales; family CSP1-4; genus SPCO01. Next base: position 4,087 of record CAYNGM010000081.1, read on the forward strand.
GAGAGCCATTCCGTCACGTCAACTTCCTGCACGACATCGCGCGGCGCTCGATCGTGGGTCGTGGTCCGCAGGGCTACCTGGAGGCGCTCGACGAGATCGCCAGCTGGGCGGGGGGCCCAGGGGGTCAAGGGGGCCGCGCCGTGGACTCGACCGATGCCTGACCGACGCCTGCCCCGCCACGCGGGAGAGACCGCCGAGCTGCGTCGCCTGCGACGACGCATCGATGTGCTGGACCGGCGGATCGTGGCCCTGCTCAACGAGCGGGCGGCGCTGGCCCGGGAGGCCGGTGCGGCCAAGGCGGCGGCAGGACGACGCGCCATCCGCGATGCCGAACGTGAGCGGGAGGTCCTGCTCCGGGTCTCGATGGCCAACGAGGGTCCGCTGCCCGGCGCCGACCTCCTCGCGTTGTACCGCCGTCTATTCGTTGCCACTCGCGCCCTCGAAGCGCGGGACCGGGTCCGGGGCGGAGTCGATGACGGGGACGGTGGCGGACGGGACGGTTCCGACGGCTCTGGCTGATGTGGCTGATGTGGCTGATGTGGCTGATCTGGGGAGTCTGCCGCGCGGCGGCCTGACGCGTTTCGCCCCGGCACCCACGGGATATCTCCATCTCGGTCACGTGGTCAACGCGCTGTGGACGTGGGGCCTCGCCCGCGCGACCGGCGGTCGCGTCCTGCTGCGCATCGAGGACCACGACCGGACGCGCTCGCGACCCGCGTACGACGCGGCCCTGCGTGAAGACCTGGCCTGGCTCGGCTTCCTTCCGGACCTTGGCCCCGTTCGCCAGCGCGAACCTGATGCCCTGGCTGCCTATGCTGCTGCGCTCGACCGACTACGCGCCGCCGGCGTCATCTACGGATGCACCTGCACACGTTCGACCTTCGCCGACTGGGCGACATCGAACGAGCGCCCGTGGTCGGGCGAGGGATGTCCCGGCATGTGCCGAGAGCGCCGGTTGCCGGGGCCGACCCTGCGAGTCGCCCTTGGGACTGGTCCCGAAGCGTGGGTGGACGGACTCGTCGGGTCGTGCTCGGCCGAAGTGGCGCCGGCCGGTGACCTGGTCGTCCGGGATCGCCATGGCGACTGGACCTACGGGTTCTGCGTCGTCGTGGACGACCTTCGGCAGGACGTGGACCTGGTCATCCGCGGGCGGGACCTGCTCCATGCCACACCGACGCAGGTCCGTCTTGCCCGGCGGCTCGGTCGCCGCGAACCACCGGCGTTCCTCCACCATCCGCTGGTCCACCGCGCCGATGGCTCGAAGCTTTCCAAGGCCGCTGGTGATACGGGCGTTCGTGAGCTCCGGGCCGCTGGCTTCAGCGCCGCCGACCTGATCACCCGGGCGGCCGCTGAGGGCGGTGTACCGGCCGACGTGGTCACCTTGGCGCGGACCTCGCGATAGCTCGAGCGAGCTTGCACCCCTGACGTCAGTCGGGCTCGGTGCGGTCCTCCATCTCCCAGGCGTGATCGAGCGTGTGCCAGGCGATACGCCGCGCGGCGTACCGCTGCGTCCATCTCCGATCGGCGAGCGGCGCCCCATCCGACGGTTCGCGAAGGACCGCGATGACGGCCTCACGCGCGGCCTCGACCGCTCGCCGATCGGCCGGGTCGGGCTCCGGTCCACGAAGACCGATCTCCCGGGCGTAGGCGTGATCAGCCCCGACGACGTGGGCGACGATCCTGTCCCGGTCGCGGCCACCGCCGCGCGGTCCCTTGCGCAGGGACTCCGGCGTGCGCGCAGTCACCTCATCGAGGATCGCCCACGCGGCCGCGACGAGACCGGACAGCCGCTCTGCCTCGGCGGCCGTCGTCGGTCGATGATCGGAGGCGGTGATGATCGAGGGGACCCCGAACTCGGTCCCGCCGTTCCCGTCCACGGTCTCGATGATCTGCAGGTCGCCCGACCCAAGGATCTCCGGCAGGACGAGTCCCGCGCGTCCGACGACCACGGCATAGCGTGGGCGAGCCGCGATGAGCGCGTCCTGGGCGAGCTCGGCCGTCTTCGCGCTGCGACACCAGCCCGGCCAGTCGATCGCCCAGGCGAAGGTCCGCTTCGCTACGCTCTCCAGACCCGCGTCCAGCAGACTCATCCCGGGCGACCGTCATCGGCATCCGCGCGCTGATCGCCGGGCGTGGTCGCGCTGACCCCGGGCGCTGGGGGATCTTCCCGCGAGCGATAAGCGGCACCAGCGCCGGCTTCGAGACGCGCGATCGACGCCTCGATCGATGACAGGCGCTCGTGCAACTCGTCGATGCGACCGTGCATCCGCTCACGTTGCTCACGATCGATATCGAGGTCGCGGCGTCGCGCCGCCTGGACGAAGGTCGAGGTGATGAGCGCGGTCACGGTGGTAAGGAACGCGATGGCGACGACCATCATGATCCCGCCCATGACTCGCCCCTCGGTCGTCGTCGGTGTGACATCACCGTAGCCCACGGTGGTCACGGTCTGGAGCGTGAACCAGAAGGCCGTTCCGAGATCCGGGAAGTCCGCATCGGCGAAGAGCCACATGAACAGCGATCCGACCAGGACGGCGGTCGCTGTGACGACCCCGATGACGATGGTCGCATTGCGCATGGAGGCCGGCTGAGCCTCGAACTGCTCGACCGAGCGACGCAGGATGCGGATCCGACGGGAAGCCATGAGCCGGAGCCTAGCGCACCGTCAGCGGACTGTGGCGGCGCGCAGCTCGCGCACCAGCCGCGCCAGCGCGTCCACGTCGCGACCATCCGACCCGAGCGAGTCCACGAGGGCAGATGCGACGATCACGCCGTCGGCACCGGCACGCGCGATGGCCCGAACGTGGGCCGGTCGGCTCACCCCGAACCCGACCGCGACCGGCACCGGCGACACGGAACGCACTTCGCGGACAAGGCGTCCGACCGAGCGGGGCAAGGCTGCCCGCGCCCCGGTCACACCGACCAGCGAGACGCAATACAGGAATCCGCCCGAGCGCTGCGCGATGACGGCCCGCCTGGCCGGTGCGGTGGTCGGGGCGACGAGATATACGACGGCGAGACCGGCTGACCGGGCGACGGCCTCGAAGGGGGCGCCCTCGTCCGGTGTCAGGTCGGCGACGATCAGACCGGCGGCTCCGGCTCCGGCAAGGCGCCGGGCGACCGCCTCCCCGTCACCACCCCCGATGACCTGGTTGGCATACCCCATCGGGACAAGGGGCAGCGACGGTCGCGCAGCCCCGATCCGCTCGATGAGCCGCAGTGACGATTCGAGGGTCGCGCCAGCCCGCAGCGCCACACCTGATGCTCGCTGGAGCGTGGCGCCATCGGCCAGCGGATCCGAGTATGGAAGACCCACCTCGAGCAGGTCGGCTCCCGCGTCGGCCGCGGCGAGGGCGATGGTCAGGCTTGCCTCGGCGTCGGGATAGCCAGCGACCACATAGGGCACGAGCGCAGTCCGACCCTCACCGCGGGCGCGCGCAAAGGCCTCGGCGATGCGCCTTGCCCCGGGCGTGCCGTCGGTCCCGAGTATCGTCGGCGCGCCATCGGTCCCGGGTCTCCCAGCCGTGCCGTCGGCCCCTCGCGCCGTCGAGACCGTCGCGCCGGGGACCCGTGCCTCGCTCATCGGGCACTCTCCCAGGGCTCCACGTCATCGAACCTGGCCAGGGCGGCCAGATCCTTGTCACCGCGTCCCGAGAAGCCGAGAAGCACGACCAGGTCGCGGTCAGCCGGGAACCCGCCCGGCAGACCCTCGACACCGGCCAGCACCTTCGGCAGCGCGGCGATGGCATGGGCGGTCTCGAGCGCCGGCAGGATACCCTCGGTGCGTGTCGTGGCCTTCATTGCCGCGACCGCCTCGCGGTCCGTCGCGGCGGCGACCTCCAGACGTCCACCCTCGGCAAGGGCCGCCAGTTGCGGTCCGATACCCGGGTAGTCGAGGCCGGCCGAGGCCGAATGCGCCTCGACTACCTGGCCGTCACGATCCTGGAGCATCAGCGACCGCGAACCATGCAGGATGCCCGGCGTGCCGCCCAGGATGGCCGCCGCGTGACGACCGGTATCCATGCCGTCGCCGGCCGCCTCCGCCACCGCCAGCCGGACCTTCGGCTCCCCGATGAACCGGGCGAGCAATCCGATGGCATTCGAGCCGCCGCCGACACAGGCCAGGGCAAGGTCCGGGAGCCGGCCCTCCACAGCGCGGAGTTGGGCGGCGGCTTCGTCACCGATCCGTCGCTGCAGGTCACGCACGATGGTCGGGTACGGGTGTGGACCCATCGCCGAGCCCAGCACGTAATGGGTCGTTTCGACGTTGGTGACCCAGTCGCGCATCGCCTCGTTGACCGCGTCCTTCAGCGTCGCCGTCCCCGAGGTGACGCTCCGCACCTCAGCGCCGAGCGCCCGCATGCGGAGTACGTTGGGTCCCTGGCGCTCGATGTCCTCGGCGCCCATGTAGACGACACACGGGAGGTCCAGCAGGGCGCACGCGGTGGCCGTCGCCACACCGTGCTGCCCGGCCCCGGTCTCGGCGATCACCCGGCTCTTGCCGAGCCGACGGGTGAGCAATGCCTGCCCGAGTGCGTTGTTGACCTTGTGCGCACCGGTATGGGCCAGGTCCTCACGCTTGAGATACAGCCGGAGCACCGGGATCCCGACATCAGGACGAGCGCCGCCGGCGGCCAGACGATGTGCCTCGCCCTCGACCGCGGACGCCAGCCGATCA